>JANXYE010000109.1 GCA_025350285.1 Chloroflexota bacterium | reverse complement strand
CCGTGTTCCGCGCTCGACCCGATCGCGACGTTGAAAATTGAAGACCTGATGCGCCAACTGGTTGAGCGCTACACGATCGTCACCGTCACGCACAATATGCAGCAGGCGGCCCGCGTATCGGATTACACCGCCTTTTTGCTTTTAGGCGACGACGGCGCCGGACGAGTCGTAGAATATCGGCCTACCCCGGAGATCTTCACCAATCCAAGAGACAAGCGGACCGAGGACTACATCAGCGGCCGTTTCGGCTAATCACATCCTGGGAGGGCCCGTTCGATTGACACGAGAACTCTTTCACCGCGAACTCGGGCAGCTGCAGGACGACGTGCTCATCCTGGGGTCGATGACGGAGAAGGCCGTCCTCGACGCTATGGAAGCGCTCCGCGACGGCGACCAGATCTGGTCCCGCAAGCTCATCGAAGACGACCTCCGAATCAACGCGAAGCGTTTCGCTATCGAGGAGCAGTGCATCTTCGTCATCGGCTCCCAGCAGCCGATGGCCAGCGACCTGCGTACGCTCGTGAGCACGCTCTTCATTGTGACGGACCTGGAGCGGATGGCGGACCACGCCGAAGGCATCGCGCGGATCAACCTGCTCCTCGGTGACGAACCGTTGCCGCGGCGGCTCGGTTACATCCCGGCCATGTCGGACCGAGTGGTGCTGATGATCCGCGATAGCCTGCGGGCCTACCTGGAGAAGGATATCGACCTCGCCCGCCGGGTCTGCCAGGCGGACGACGAAGTGGACCGCCTCTATGACAGCGTCCACGACGAAGCGATCCGCTCGATGGTCAGCGACCCATCGACGATCGAGCGGAACACGTACATGCTCTGGACGTCGCACAACCTTGAGCGCATCGCCGATCGCTGCACGAATATCTGCGAACGCGTCATCTATATGGTCACCGGCACGATGGAAGAGATAAACGTCTCCACGTATTGAGGCAGTTTCATCGAGTTCGGCGGGTTCAAACCCTGCCGCCGGCCCCGGGGCCGACGGTCAGCTTCGCGGCAATGGCCCGGGGATCCGCCCATCCTCCCCTGCTCCCGACACGAATTCGACAGGCTCACTTCGACCGCGATGTCTCGCTACTCCTTCTTCCGCACGACCCAAACTTCTTCCGAAGGCCATTTCTGAGCCCATTCGGCAGGGACACCGGGGTAGCGTGTCGTTGCGTCTGGTGGCGCCTGGATTTCGACGAGGTTCTCGATCTCGAACCAGCATGAACGCAGGAGGCGAACCATCTCGCCGTGCGGGAGATGGAATTCGACAGAGTTATCCTCTTCACTCGGCCATTCGAACCGATGCATGCCGAAGTACGGCCGAACCAGCGTCGTCGTCACTGCGACGTCATCGTCCGGGGCGAAGGCCATGAAGAACGCGCTGTTCACGGGGAAGACGAGACGCCCGCCCGGCCGCAGGAGCCTGGCGGCCTCCGGGATCCATACATACGGATCACACCAGATGCTCGCTCCATATTCGGAGATCGCAAAATCGAAACTGGCGTCTGGCAGAGGGACCCGTTCCGCGCTTCCGTGCATGAGCGTGAAGTGGAGGCCATGTTCGTCCTGAAGCCTTCGGGCAGTCTTCAACTGTTCCTGCGAATTGTCGATGCCCGTGCAGCGAGCACCCCTTCGCGTCAGCCAGGCGGATACGTACGCCGTGCCGCAGCCGAGTTCAATTGAGTCCAGTCCGCGCACGTCGGGGAGGACATTCAGGTCCGCTTCCGGAACCCACCAGATGCCCCATGTGGGTTCGGAAGCCCACGAACGCTCTCCCTCTGCGACATAATCGGCGGCCCACCGGTCCCACTGCTCTCGGTTTCTTCGTATATGCTCGGGAAGTAGTTCTTGAACCATTTCCGCCCAAGCATACCCCGGTGAAGCGGACGGCGAGCGGTCTCCGCCTTCGAGCGGGCCGGATAGCGAGAGCCCAAACGCCGACTCCATCAAGAGTGGTCGCGGTGGTCCTTCAACGAACAGAGTCCCCGGCGGTCAGAGCGATTGTTTTGATGTCACCGCTCGCCCGCCTACCAAATTTCATCGAGTGCCCGGCCTGTGCTACGCTCGAATCGTTGTGGCGGGCGTGGCCTAGTGGTTAGGGCGTCTGGATGTGGCCCAGAAGGTCGTGGGTTCAATCCCCACCGCTCGCCCCACAACTTTCCCTTCGGACTCGGGTTCGATGCGCGGGGACGCTTGTCGGCCCCGTTGCTACACTCCCCTCCGTGCTCCCTTCGATGCGTGCCGCCGCCGACCGTTGCCTTTACGACACCGCGAACCTGAGTCTTCTCCTTGCCGCTCTCCCAGGAGACGCGCTCGCGCGGCCGTGCGGGACGAGTGGCTGGACGGTCGGCCAGACGATCGCGCACCTCGTGGGGATGGTCGCCGCCGACGCGGAGGCGATTGAGCGCTTCGTCGCCGGCGAGACGCCGCCGCAACCGACCGAGACGGCGGACGCCTCGTGGAGTGCCGAGGACCTGGCGGCGGCAATCCCGCGAGCACGCAACCGCATGTTGGCCGCGCTCGAACGGGTCAAGTTCGCACACGCCGCCCGCCTTTATGGCGAACGAAAGCTGGCCGATACGGTGTTGGCCTGGGGCGAGCATTCCATGGAGCATGCCCTCGACTTCACGGACGCGGTACCGGAACTGTGCGACGACCCGATGGTGCTGAACTGGGTCCTCTGGCAGACTCCGGGCGCTGCGCCCGGACTGGTTGAACGACAGGCGCGGCTCTATGAGCGGGTCAAGGATCGTCTGATGATGCAAACCGAAGAGGGCTCGAACCGAAAACGCAATCTCGCGAAAAGGCTGGTGAAAAAACGATGAATCACGACGTAGCCGAGGTCCTCGCGGAACTGGACGCCCACCGTGCCCGTTTCGAGGCGTTCTGCCGCTCGCTCTCCGAGGAACAGCTGGCGCGGCCCGTCCCCCGGAGCACGTGGGAGGTGAAGGACTTCATCTCCCACCTGGCCACCATCGACGAGCCGATCACGGAGATGTTCCGGTTCTCTCACACCGGGGTGCGCGGCAACTCCGCGCCACTGGCCGATGTCGATACGTGGAACGAGACGCAGGTTCAGGAGCGGCGCACCTGGAGCGTCGATCGGATCTTCGCGGGGGCGACTGAGCAACGAGCAGAACTGCGCGCCGCACTTTCGGAACTCACCGCCGAGGACATCGCAAAGCCGATGAAGTTCGGCGGCGATAGCAAGCGGGGCTCCTCTGAGTTCCCGCTTGCGCTCTTCATTCGCGGCTGGAACAAGCACGACCCGATGCACGCCATGGACATGGTCCGCGCCCTGCCCGAAGTGGTGACACCCGAGTTGGAAGCGTGGTTCGACCACCCCGTGATCGCGAACTACCAGGCCGCGATGGACCAGGACTGAGGCGGCGATGAGAGTCTCTCCGCCCAAGGTCTTTGGCGAAGCGGTGGCGGCCGGAAAGCCCCCCGCTGGGAGCGCCGGGGCCCAGGATGCCTACCGGCAGACGGGTTTTGTGCTCGGCGGGGAAGTCGATCTGGTCGTTTCGGGGCTCGCACTCGAGGGACAGGTCGCCGATACATCTTCCGGCGCAAAGTTCCGGACCCAGGTCACGGCCTCCGCACTCGGGTTATGGTCGCGGTCGTGGCTCAGCCGGTTACAGGCGCTGCATGCCCTCCAATGGGGCAATTACGCCGCCGCCATGCCGCTCGTCCGTGCCGCCGCCGACTACCAGGCGGCCCAACTCTGGTTGCTTCAGACGGACGCTGCCGAGTGGCGAGACTGGCTCGACCAGGGTGGCGTCTCGATGCGCCATGAGGAGCACGCCATGGAGTACCGGTTGCACGCCTTCCGTTCGGCGGAGGTGCTCGTTGGCCATGAGGTGCTCGGGCCGGTGTACAGGGCGGCGACCGACCTCTCGCTGTCGCACTTTGGCACGACGTTGCTGCTGGCCGGCAGCGAGTCCACGCCCGAGCGGGTGATGATGACCTTCGGCGACCGCGACTTTCATCTCGGTTTGGCGGAGGTCGTTTTTGGGTGGCTCCTTCAATTGGGCGCGGCCCAGATCCTCGATCTTGCGAGATTCCCCGCCGCGGTCGCCCCCGCTGCAGAGGGCGCGGCGGCGTGGGTGCAGGCCGCCTTGAAGATGAACGCCCGGGCCGATCGCTGCCATGTGGAGTGCGTCGAGCGCGCCGGAGAGACACGTCATCTCATCGACGGGTGGCGGCGACGGCCGGGCGACGCCGCCAAGCGGATCATGCTATAGGGACTCGGTGAGGCCCCCTTCACCCACGGCCGTGATCGGACGGGGCACGATGGTACGATGGGAGGGATGCGATCCCTGAGATACCCGTTCGCCGCCGCCATGGTCGTGTTCGCACTGCTCGTGCTTGCCTGCGGCGGCGACAGCAAGAAGCCTGCCACGGCCACCAACGATGGTCCTGCTCCGGCGGTGGCGACCGGCGCACCTGCAACGGACGAGGAATATCTCGCCGCTTTCTGCGCCGGGGCGACGCACTACCAGGAGGCCGTGAACACGGAGAAGACGGCGGACGGCATCGCGAACGCGATTAAGGAGTACATCGCGGCGATGCGGAAGGTGGTGCCGCCGGACGACCTTCGGGACTTCCAGGGGTCGTACTTGAAGTACCTCCAGGATGCCGTCCCGGATCCGACGTCGCTGCTCACCAAGGCCGCCCCCCTTCCGGCCGATGGCCCTCGCACCCGGCTGGCCGGGAAGGCATCGAACGTGCCGGAGTGCAAGTACCCAAACTTCCTGAACCCCCAGACACCGCGCTAAGCCACGCGGGGCCCGCGCCGCGTTGGTCACACAAACGGGCGCGCCTATACTCTGCGAACCGGACATCCCGAGGAGAAACGCCCCATGCCTTCCGCTTATGCCTACTTCCAGGGCAAGGTCGTCCCTATCGAAGAGGCCAAGATCAGCGTCATGACGCACGCCCTCCACTACGGGACAGCGGTCTTCGAAGGCATCCGCGGCAACTGGAACGCGGACGACAACTGCCACTACCTGTTCCGTATGCGGGAGCACTTCGAGCGCCTCGCGCTCTCCTGCAAGATCATGATGCTTGACCTGAAGGAGCCGATTGACGAACTCTGCCGGCTCAGCGTGGAGATTGTTGAGCGCAGCGGGTTCACCGAGGACGTCTACCTTCGCCCGCTCGTCTATACGAGCAGTGAGCAACTCGGGGTGCGCCTCCATAACCTGGAGCACGACACGCTCATCTTCGTGACGCCGTTCCCGGCCTACCTCCCGGACTCCGCCCGCTGCCACACCAGCACATGGCGGCGGGTGAACGACACGGGCATCCCACCGCGGGCGAAGGTCACCGGCATCTACGCGAACAGCGCGCTCGCCAAGACGGAAGCGAATCTCAACGGGTTCGATGAAGCCATCATGCTGAACGAAGACGGCCACGTTTCCGAAGGCAGCGGCGAGAACATCTTCATGATCCGCAAGGGCAAGCTGATCACCCCGGGGCCGGCCGACAACGTGCTTGAAGGGATCACGGCGGCGACGGTCTTCCAGCTTGCCAAAGACGAACTCGGCCTTGAGGTGGTTGAACGCTCCATCGACCGAAGCGAACTCTACGTCTGCGACGAGCTGTTCATGACGGGCACGGCGGCGCACCTCACACCAGTGGTGGAAGTGGATCGCCGCCCGGTGGGTTCGGGCCGCATCGGGCCGTACACGACCCGCCTCAGCGGCCTCTTTTACGATGCGATCCGCGGAAAGAACCCGAGGTACCGGGATTGGTGCACGCCAGCGCGCGCACTCGTGGCGCGGTAAAGCCCGTCACTTTTCGGCCGCCCCGCGCCCTCGGAGTTGGCGTCGGGCTCGCTGCCGCCGCCTGGTCGCTCGCGTTCGCTGTCCTCGCGGGGCGGGCGGCGCTGGGTGGCGACCCAGAGTTCAAAACGCTGCTCGCCTGGGTCGTGTGTGCCGCGCTCGCCTTGCTGGCGGCGACCTTCGTGAACTGGGCGTACGGCGTCTTTTCGCTGGCCTATGTGGTCGAACGGGATTCGCTCGTTATCCGTTGGGGCTTCCGGCGGGTGGTGATCCCCCTCGATTCGGTCCTGCGCATGGTTCCAGGCCGCACGATGGACCAATCGCGTATTCACGGGCTGAACTGGTGGGGTTGCCACATCGGCCATGCTGACGTGCAGCGGATTGGATACACGCTCTTTTACTCGACGCATCGTGCGCCAGAACAGTTGCTCTACATCCACACCACGCAGGAATCCTACGCGCTCACCATCCTCGATCAGGCGCGATTTGCCGAAGAGCTACAGTCGCGCGCGGCCCTCAGTCCGGTGGAAGAGGCCCATCCCCAACGATCGACGGCTACCGGGCTCGCGGCGCTGCCATTCTGGCGAGATGGCCACGCCATCTCGGCGGCGGCGTTGTCGGCGCTCGCCTGTCTCGCGCTCTGCGGGTTCGTTTTTCTTCGCTACCCCGGCCTGCCGGACCTGGTCCAGCTCAACTTTCCCTATACGGGCGGTATCGTCCGGATTGGCGATCGGGAGGAGCTCCTGAAGCTCGCCTACCTTGGCATCGCCATCCAGGTGACGAATCTCGTCGTCGGCGTGGCGGTGCATTCCCGCGAACGGGCGGCGGGGCTCTGGCTGCTGGCGGCCGGGAGCATGCTGCAGGTGCTCATCCTGGCGGCGGCCGTAGCCGCCTTCGAACGGAGTTGACACCGCTGGGGGTGCGATTCAGAGTTTTGTGCGGCGAGGCGAAGCACGCTGCAGGCTCGAACGGGACATCCTGAGCTGGCGACAATGGGTAAAGATTCGGGCCGGGCTGGCGGGCGCATGAGATGGGGCTCTTATCCGCGTCTAATCTTGCTGGGTGACCGTGATCGCGAACCCAAGGACGCAGCGGCGACGGGGCATCAGGTTGAACACGTGAGGTATTGCGATGAATAACGATGACGCACCGGTCGGCCGGCTCCTTTCCCGGCGCGAGACGCTCGCCCTATTCGGGGCGGGGAGCGCCGTACTGGTGATTGGTGCGGCCTGTGGGAGCGATAGCACGCCAGCGAGCACGGCGATATCCGCCGCGAGCGGAGGCTCCGCGACCGCCTTGACGACCGCCGCCCCGAACGCGCCCACCACAGCGGCGGCCTCCAGCGGCGCCGCCGCCAGTACAGCCGCCGCGAGCGCCACCGTCCCCAGCTGCGTGGCCGTACCGCAGGTGACGGAGGGGCCCTACTTCGTCGATGAGAAGCTGAACCGCTCTGACATCCGGACCGACCCCAGCGACAATTTCGTTCGGCCAGGCGTGACGCTCGTGATCACGATGAACGTCCTGACCGTCGCGGCGAACGCCTGCGCACCGCTGGCCCAGGCGACCGTCGATGTCTGGCACTGCGACGCGGCCGGCGTCTATTCCGACGTGAATGACATGGGCTCCAGCACTAAAGGCAAGGAGTTCCTGCGCGGCTCCCAGGTCAGCGACGCGACCGGGAAAGTGCAGTTCACGACCATTTATCCCGGCTGGTACCAGGGCCGGGCGACGCACATCCACTACAAAGTGCGCGGCACGACGGCGGCGGGGAACACCTTCGAGTTCACTTCGCAGCTCTTCTTTGATGAGGCCACCAACAATGCCGTCTACGCCAGCGCGCCCTACACCAAGAGCGGCTCGCGCACCCTCAACGCGAGCGATGGCATCTACAACCAGGCGGGGAAAGTCGCCCTTCTGCCGGTCACGAAGAGCGGCGATGGCTACGCGGGCACGTTCAACCTCGGCATGAAACTCTGAACGCCAGCAGTGGCCAGGCGCCGCGAACCATCGGGCCACACACGCCAGCCGGGGTAGCCGTGGCGTTCAATCGCCACCCTTTGGCGGCCGGGTCCACGGGCGTAGCGACGCCCTGGTGACAGAATCCACCTCGAAGCAGCCCAACGCACTGTCTCCGCTGGCCAATCCGTCCCCGGAAGGACACCAACCAAGCCCAAATGCCAGGACAGCAGATGAAATCAGAAGGGTCTCCCCCGTCTCTCGCGAAGTCGGGAGACCCCATGGCCAATGGCCAAGACAGCGGATGAAAACCACGGCTCTGCTCCCCTCGCCCGTCCTTCCCGGAAAGGAGGAGAGGGGCTGGGGGTGAGGGCTTTCGGCCAGGCGGCTCCTATTTTCAGGGCAGAGGGAGTTGGGCGGCAACGGCCTACCGCCGCTCGCCCCGAATCGTGTTGGTGCAGGCTCCGGTGAAGATGTTCGCCTGCAGGTCGATGTCGTCCGCGTCATCGACCCAGGAGATCCGCGGATCTTCCTTACGGAACCACTGGGCCTGGCGGCGGGCGAGCCGGCGCGTGGCCCGTTTTGTGTTTTCGATAGCGTCGTTGAGCGTGATTCCCCCCTGCAGGTGGGCGACCACCTGGCCGTAGCCGATAGAGGACATTGAGGACGCGAGCGGCGAGACGCCGGACGCGAGCAAGCCCTCCACTTCGGCGACAAAGCCGGCCTCGAACATCTCGTCCACGCGCCGGTCGATGCGCCGATCCAGAATCGCGATGTCCGTTCGGACGCCGAAAAGCAGGTATTCGAAGTCCGGGGCGCCCTTCGTTTGCCAGGAGCTGATGGGGGCGCCGGTACGTTCGTACACCTCGATGGCGCGGACGACACGGCGCACGTTGCGGGCGTCGATCCGCTCCGCGGCGAGAGGATCAATAGCCGCGAGACGTGCGTGCAGGGCGTCCGGCCCGTTCGTCTCGGCGAAGGCGTGGAGTTCGGCGCGGAGTGGTTCGTCCGGCGGGACTTCGGGCACGGTCCAACTTTCGAGTAAACCCCAGGCGTACTGGCCGCTGCCGCCCACGAGCCAGGCGAAGGAGTCACGCGCCCAGACTGCGTCGAGGGCGCCGCGGGCGTCGCGCTGGTAGAGGGCGAGGCTGTAGGAGTCGTTCGCTTCGCAGATGTCGTAGAGGTGGTGGCGGACGCCGCGGCGGTCGGCGACGGATGGCTTGGCCGTGCCGATGTCCATCCCGCGGTAGACCTGCCGGCTGTCCGCGTTGACGATTTCGCCCCCCAGCCGGCGGGCAAGCTCAAGCGCGATGGCTGACTTGCCGGAGGCCGTTGGGCCGACGATGGCGACCAGGCGGCGTAACATCAGGCGCGCGCGGCGGCGCAGATGGCCGCGAACTGGTCCGCCTTGAGTGCCGCTCCACCCACCAGCGCCCCGTCGATATCCGGCTGGGAGAGGAGTTCGGCGGCGTTCTCGGCGTTGACGCTCCCGCCGTACTGGATGCGGACCTCGTCCGCGACGGCCCCGCCGAGAGCGTGGAGGCGCTGGCGGATGAAGGCGCAGGCGGCCTGGGCCACCTCCGCCGTGGCGGTTTCGCCCGTGCCTATGGCCCAGATGGGTTCGTAAGCGACAGTGACGCGCGATGTGAGTGCGATGCCGTCAAGGCCCGCCCGGAGCTGGCGGGAGAGGACGGCCTCAGTCTCGCCGCTCTTCCGCTCGGCCAGCAGTTCGCCGACGCAGACGATCGGGTCCAGGGGCGAGGCCAAAACGGCGGCCAGCTTGCGGTTGACCCAGTCGTCGGTGTCGCCGAAGAACTGGCGGCGTTCGCTGTGGCCGATGATCGCGTAGCGGCAGTAGTCAGCGAGCATGGCCGTGCTCACTTCGCCGGTGAAGGCGCCCTTCGCCTCCCAGTACACGTCCTGCGCCCCGAGACCAACGTGCGAGCCGCGGAGAGCCTCCCGCACCGAGGCGAGATGAGGGAAGGGGACGCAGATAGCCACCTCGCAGGCCAGGCCCTCCGTTGCGGCGGCGACGGCCGTCGCCAGCGCGACCGCTTCAGCCTCGGTCGTATTCATTTTCCAGTTGCCGGCGACGAACGGTCTGCGCATCGGGGTCACCTCCAACGGGAACGTTAGCGCTTGCCGCGGCGACGCGCAGCGGCAGGCCGGGCGGCCGCTGGCGAACTCGTTGCCGGGGAAGATGAGACCTGGGCGAACTGTGCGACGAGCTTTTCCGGGTTGCGGATGCTGAGTGTGAGGCGCCGGGCGCGGACGGGGATGAGGCGCGGCACCAGCCAGATACGGATCGGGTTGCGCAGCGTGAGTTCGGCGGCCGGCCCCCAGGCGCTGAAGAGCCCAACGTCGCCGCCGAAGTTCGTGCGGATGCCGACGCCGTTGAGGATGTTCGTATGGCGCAGCCGGACGCCAAGGATGTCGCGGTTATCGATGACCGTGTCCACGAAGCCGGCGAAGCGGATGCGCGTGAGACGCTTTTCGCCGAGGTCCACGGCGAGCAGCGACGTTGGCGCACGCAGGGTCGTGCTGAACAGCCAGAGGAAGAGGAGGCCGAGCAGCATCGCGGCGGGGAGGAAGATCCAGGTGCGGTCGTCGGCGAAGATCTTGAGGGAGATGACGGCGAAAACGCCGCAGAGTAGCGCGGCGATCGAGAGAATGACCTGAAACGCGCGGATGCCGCGGAAACCGAAGAGCATGCTACCTGTCCAACGTGAGGGCGCGACTTGAGCGGCCCAAGACCAGTCTGCGGTGCGGCCGGGTATCGCGGAAGCAGGTCGCGGGGCGTCAGAGCTGTTCGCGCAGGTAGGCCGTGGAGAGCGAGTCGGCGTATTCGTTCCAGCGCGAGCCGTCGTGCGCCTTAATCCACTTGATCTTGACGTTCGGGCGGTCGGCCGTGAGGTAGTAAGCGCGCTGGACGAGTTCGAGGTTCTTGACCTCGCCCTCTTTGCGCTGCCAGCCGCGGGCTTCCCAGCCGGCCGCCCACTTCGTCAGGGTGTTCACGACGAGCTGGCTATCGGTGTAGACGTCGCAGACCTCTTCGGGCGTGATCAGTTCGAGGCCGGCGATCATGGCGGCCAGTTCCATCCGGTTGTTCGTGGTCTGGGGTTCGTTGCCGTGGAGCTGGGCGAGGATCTCGCCGACTTTGACGCGCACGGCGCCCCACCCGCCGGGCCCCGGGTTGCCGGCGCAGGAGCCATCGGTGAACACCCCGCTGGTTGGGCCGGCCGTATAGCGGGCGAGGATCTCGGCGACCGGCAGGTTCTCTTCGCGCGTCACCGATGTCGGGTCGGCCCCTTTGGCCGACGCACGTCGGCCGAAGCCGGAACGTCCAGCGGCGCTGGACTTCAGGGGGCTCTTCGTGCGGCAGGTCATGCACTGGCGCGGCGTCCAGCCGGGGAACTTGTCGCGAACACTGGCCGGCACTTCGAACCGGTCGCCGCAGGTTTGGCACATGTAGGCTTCGGCCATGCGGACGAGTGTACCCCGCCGGGACGGTTCAGACGCGGGCGTGGCGGAAGAGTTCGGCGAGATCGACCGTCACGCCGGGCAGAGATGTGAGGTGCACTGCCCCACGCGTGTACTTGCGCTCGACGTACGACCCGTCCAATTGGCGCACCCAGGTGGTCAGCGAACGATTGCGCGGGTCGATCCGCCAGATCTCGCCGTC
>JANXYE010000090.1 GCA_025350285.1 Chloroflexota bacterium | reverse complement strand
CCGTGTTCTTCAGCCCGTTTCACGTCGCCCGCGGCACGACGGTCTGGCTGTTCCGCCAACACCTCTCCTTCTCGGAGCGAGCCGTGCTCGAAGACCTCTACCGCGTGAACTGGAACGGCTTCCTTTACGGCGCCGTCGTGGTCGCCGTCTGCTTCGCAGCCTTCGCCCTGCTGGTGCGCCGCTACCACGAGGTCTCCGTATGACCACCGCCGTCGCCACCAGCCCACGCACGGTTGATGCCCGGCCGGCGGAGAGCCCGGCCACCATCGAACTGCGCAACGTTTCACGCTGGTATGGAAACGTCGTCGCCGTGAACGGGGTTTCGTTCGAGTTGCGGCCGGGGATTACTGGCCTTCTCGGACCGAACGGCGCAGGCAAATCGACGCTCCTGCACATGATGGCCGGCTTGCTCCGCCCCTCGACCGGCGAGATCCGCGTGCTCGGAGAGCCGGCCTGGAAGAACCCGGCCATCTACTCACGCGTTGGCCTCGTCCCCGAACGTGAAGCGTTCTACCCGTTCCTCACTGGCCGCGAGTTCGTGCTCTCGAGCGCGCGGCTGTTTAAGCTTCCCGACCCCGTGGCGGCCGCCGACCGCGCGATCGCCGCCGTAGACATGGCTGCGACCCAGGGCCGTGCGATGGGCGGCTACTCCAAGGGAATGCGCCAACGGATGAAGGTCGCCGCCTCGATTGTGCACGAACCGTCGGTCCTCCTCCTGGACGAGCCGTTCAACGGCGCCGACCCCGGCCAACGGCTGCATATGATGGACCTCCTCCGGGCGATGGCCGCCGACGGCCGCACGATCGTCTTTTCGTCGCACATCCTGGAAGAAGTGGAACGGCTGGCCGAGGATGTGCTCGTCGTCGTCGCCGGGCGGCTGGCCGCCTCCGGAGACTTCCGCGAGATCCGGCGGTTGATGACTGATCGGCCGCACACCTTCGTCCTCCGCACGACCGACGACCGTCGCCTCGCCGCTCTGCTCGTGGCCGAACCGACCGTCACGGGCCTTGAACTGGGCGAGAACGGGCTCAAGGTCAGCGTGGCCGACCGCACGGCGTTCGCATTCGCGGCGCCGAAAGTGGCCCGTGCGGCCTGCATCTCGATCGACGAGCTGATCCCCGCCGATGAGTCGCTGGAGAGCGTCTTCTCCTACCTGGTGCAACGATGAACGCCACGATTATGTCGCTCACCGCACGCCAACTGCTCGGACGGCGGCGGACGGTGCTGCTGGTGCTCGTCGCGCTCCTGCCCGTGCTTATCGCGGTCACCTACCGGCTGGGCAACGACACCACCACGCCCGCCGAATTCACGGCGAAAGTGCTGCTCGACGGCCTCATCGTGACGGTGCTCCTGCCGCTGACGGCGCTGGTTATCGGGACATCGGTGCTCGGCGCCGAGTTCGAAGATGGCACGGCTGTCTACCTGCTCGCGAAACCGATCGCGCGCTGGCGGATCGTCGCTTCGAAACTGGCCGTGGCCACCGGCGTGACCGCCGCCATCGTCCTGCTCGCGACGGTCGTCTCGTCACTCATCGCGCTCGATGGCGGGAACGGCCAGGCACTCGTGCCGGCGTTCAGCGTCGCCGTGGTCGCGGGATCGCTCGTGTACTGCACAGTCTTCGTGTTGCTCAGCATCGTCACCAGCCGCGCGTTCGTCACCGGGCTCGTCTACGTGTTCGTCTGGGAGGGCCTCGTCACGGGTCTCTTTTCCGGGACGCGCGTGCTCAGCGTACACGCCTACACGGTCGGGCTCGGCGGCGCGCTCGCGGACGTAAGCACCAAGGTGTTGGACCCGGACCTGGGCGGCGCTTCCTCGGTGGCGCTGATGGTTGTGGTGGGTGTGGCCGCGTTTGTCTACGCCGCGCGTCGCCTGGGGTCCTGGGAGATGGGCGAGAGCGGGTAGGTGCCGGCGACGCGAATTGTCGGCTCAGCACCAAACAACGAGACGCGGGCTTCTGAATTCGGACAAATCATTGGCGGCGGAGTTGGAGGAAGCAGATGTCCCAGCCGTTGTGTGCGCTGCCTGTGGCGAAACGACGCACCCACAGGCGAGTGTTCTACGAATCCAAGCCATCATCGCTGGCAAGGAAACGCCGGTGGACTCTACGTGGGCCCCGCGGTTCGAATTCGATGAAGGCGCAAAGCGTTCGGTCGCGCCGGCGTACACCACGTCTCTCGAAAACTCGAACGCATGCCGGAACCTTCCAGCGGCGCTGCCCGCCGTCTTGGGGCGCGGAACCACGGCCATCGAGGCGATAGGTGCGGCGTGAGCACTCTGGTGGGCGCTCCCGCCGCGCTTCGAGGGTCACACGGGACATGACCGTAAATCGCGGACGGTAAGCCGCCGGCCGAGGCGTCTACGTGCCCAGCACGTCCCTCACCATGCCCGCCGCCACCGTCCGGCGCGTGGCCGTGTCTATGAGGATGAAGCTCCCCGTGTCCCGGCTCGTCGCGTACGCGTCCACGAAGATGGGCTCCAGCGTCTTGATCGTCACCCGGCCGATCTCGTTTAGCGGAAACGATTCGGGGTTCGGCGTGCGCTCGTAGCTCTCCACTTCCAGGCGGTCGTCGAGCGATTCGACGAGGCACTTCACCCGCCGTGTCGTGTGCTTCAGCCAGAACTGCTGGCGCGCCGTCAGCGGCGACGCTTCGCTCATCCAGCAGAGGTCGGCCGAAAAGCGCGTGGCCGCCGTCGCCGGTTGCGCGGCATCGACGATCATGTGCCCACGGCTGATATCGATGTTGTCCGCCAGGCGGATCGAGACCGAATCGCCGCTGTCCGCGCCCGCCAGTTCTTCTTCGTAGCGATCGACGCCGGTGACCCGCGTACGCACGCCGATCGGCAGCACTATCACTTCTTCGCCAACCTCGACGCGCCCCGCGGCGACCGTACCGGCATAACCGCGATAGTCGTGGTAGGCATTCGTCAGCGGGCGGATGACGTACTGCACAGGGAAGCGGAGCCCGGCGTGGCGCGTGGCCGAACCCATGCAGCGCAATACGGCGCCCGCCATCGGTCTGACGGCGCAGATTCTACACTCGCTGGACCCCGACGCGGTGATGGGG
>JANXYE010000083.1 GCA_025350285.1 Chloroflexota bacterium | reverse complement strand
CGAAGCGCGCTCCGTGGGCCCCATATGTTGGCGGCGCGATGTTCGGCTACCTCGCCTGCACGCTGTTGAACCCACTCGTGCTCGGGAACCTCGCGGTGTTCGTCGTCCTAGCGGGCGTCGTTGTAGCGCTCGCTCAAGAGTCGGCGGAACTCATGGAGCTAACTGTTGCCCGGCGAGGTTATCGTCATGTGGCAGCGATTGGGGCGGCGGGCCTGGCGTTTGCGGCGGCCGTGGCGTTCGGGCCGTACCAGATGTACTTGGAGCGCCTGTTTATTGATTCGGCGCGTGTGGGTCCGACCACCCAGGGCATCGACCTTGCCCGGCGGGCGGTCCGCCTGATGCCCTGGGAGCAGACGTACCGGCGGTTGGAGGCGCAACAGCTTCAGCAGGCGGGGACGACGAAAAAGGACACCGTGCTCTTGACGAAAGCCCTTCGGCGCGAGGAGGCGCTGATTTCGGATTTCCAGCCGCTGGCGCTAGACTACCTGCGGCTGGCCCAGATACGCCTCGCGCTCGGACAGGCGGGAGTGGCTGATGCGCTTGCCGAGGCGAAGAGGGCGAGCCCGTACGGCGTGGATACGACGCGGGCGATCGAGCAGATTGAAGCGCAACGCCTGAAGGCGGGTGTGCCCTGAGCCGGCCGCCGCCGCGTGCTACGGTGGGCGAATGAGGCGCGCGCTCCAGACGAAGACGATTACCGTGCCGGGCAACCTTCGCATTGCCTGCGACCAGTTCAATTCGCACCGGTTCTTCGAATGCCACGAGTCGTTCGAAGAGATCTGGCAGGAAGAGATCAGCGATGTGCGTGACCTTTACAAGGGGCTCATCCAGATCGCGGCGGCCTATGTGCACATCACCCGCGGGAACTTCGTTGGCGCGGACCGGCTCCTGAGGACTGGCGTTGGCTACCTTGCGCCCTATCGCGCCGAGGGGGCGATGGGGTTCGATGTCGAGCGAATCTGTCGCGCGGCAGAGCGGCAGCACGCCGTTCTACTCGCGGACGGGCCGGGCCATGTGGTCTTCGACCCCGCGAAGGTCCCTCTCTTCGAGTTCGAGGCGGATCGCCTGCCAGCGGAGGCACTCCGCTGGCGCGCCTGGGGGTTCGACCGTGAGGGGTCCGCCGCGGAGATGGAGATTACGGTCGCCGAGTGACCGCCGCGGCGCTCGCGGAGGGGGAGGACATGGGCTAAGCTCGCGACGGTCCACGGGGACCGCCAGGAGGCCCGCCATCGCCGCCACGGTACGCGACACGATCCGCGACTTGCTCGAATCCACTCAAGAGACCATCGATGCGCTACTCGCGCTCCCGGAGGACGAACTGGTGCTTGCGTCGTCGCACGTCTGTGCCCAGGGCAAGGACCTCTGGGCGCTCCTGACGAACGATATCGACCACGAAGACATCCACGCCGGGCAGGTGTTCGAGGGGCGGTACGAAGCGCGGACGACGGCCTCGCCGATGCAGAGGCTGATGGCGGAGTGGCTGGAAGCGCGGGCGAAGTTCGTTGGTTCGCTCATCGGGCTGACGGACGAACAGTTCAACACTGAGACGGCGCCGGGTGGCTGGACGTATCGCGTGGTGGCGAAACATCTCCTCGATCTCGAGCGGCACTCGCTCAAGACCATGGCGGGAGACATCGCGGCGCGGCAGAGCGCGTAGGCTGCCTGGTGGCGAGGAGGACAATGTGGCGATTCGCGAACAGGTTGAAGAGCTGAAGCAGAAGATGGCGGAGGAGCGGGGCACGCTCGTCGCGGCGGCGAGGTCGCTTTCGTTGGAGGACGCCGTGCGGGTTCCGCTGGACGCGGAGGGCGAGGAACAGTGGACGGCTCTCGAACAGTTGGCGCACCTCAACGAGATGGAGCGGACGTACGACGCATGGGTGCGGGCAGCGCTGAAGAGCGACGGCGCCGACCTCGCGGGCATCCCGTGGCAGACGGTCTCCGTGCCCATCGAGGAGGCGAACCAGCACTCGGTGGAGGCCCTCTTGCGGAACCTGGAGCTGGAACGCGCTTACACGCTGGGGATGATTGACGGGATCTCGCTCGATGGTTTCGAACGCACGGCCGTGAGCCCGATGTTCGGTAGCCTCACGGTGATGCAGTGGCTGCGGTCGTTTTACCGCCACGACCGTCAGCACGGCGCGCAGATCCTCGGGCGGGTGAGCGACTACCAGCCCAAGTTCAAGGGCACGGAGCCAAACCAGCGCCGTGCTCGCATCGACCTGGTGGCGAAGCGAAGCCCTGAGGGCCGTTGACCGGTCAGAAGTCGCGGTCGCAGAAGTAGTCGGCAACGGCCCGGAGGGTACCACGCCCGCCTTCGCCGAGCGGCAGGTGGGCGACGAGCGCATCGGCTTCGCCGGCGAACTTGCGGGCCATCTCCCGGCAGAGGCGGTCGGCGCCGGCCGTTTCAAGGGCCCGCACGATGGCGTCGTATTCTTCGACCTGGCGGCCGGCGGCGAAGGCGCGCCGGATGAGCGCACCGCCATCCGGGTCGTTGATGCCGTGGACGATGGGGAGGGATTTTTTCTTGCGGGCGATGTCGCCGGTCGTGGTCTTGCCGGTGAGGGATTGGTCACCCCAGATGCCGAGCCAATCATCAACCATTTGGAAGGCGAGCCCGAGCTGGACGCCCCAGCGGCCCATCGTCGCGGAATGTTCTTCCGAAGCGCCACCGAGGATGGCGCCCATCTCGATGGCCGCGCCGAGGAGGACGCCGGTTTTGCCCCGGACCATCTCGAGGTACTCGTCTTCGGCGATTGAATCGCGCGCCTCGAAGGCGATGTCGCGCCATTGGCCGCCGATCATGCCCTCCACCGCCCGGATGAGCACATCGAGCGCTCGCATCCGGCGGCCGTGATCGCCGTGTCCGCTGGTGAGGGCGCGAATCGCCCGGCTGTACATAAAGTCGCCGAGGTTAATCGCCTGCCCTGGCCCCCAGATGGTGTAGGCCGTTGGGCGGCCGTGGCGAACATCGTCCTGGTCCTGGATTTCGTCGTGGACGAGGGAGAAGTTGTGGATGAGTTCGATGGCTACCGCACCGGGGAGGGCATCTACTACGTTCCCGCCGAAGAGTTCGGCGGCGACGAGCGTGAGGGCCGGACGGATGCGCTTGCCGCCGGTGGCCATCGGCCGACCCTCGGCGTCTTCCCAGCCCATGACGTACCGGGCGGCGGCGGTTAGGGGGAGGCCGTCGGGTTCGAGGGCGGCCTGGAGGGCGGCCTCGACGGCGTTGCGGTGGCGGGAGAGGACATCGGGGAGGAGTGGGGAGAGCGAGGGCATCGGCGGCTCCGGGTGGGGTCTGCGGTCAGCATACCGGACGCTGGTGGATCGCTCCGCACGGTACTTGCGTGCGCGCGCAGGCACGCATATACCACCGGGCATAGACCACTCAGGAGTTGAACCAATGGGGACCCTTGAAGGACGAGTTCGTGTCGTGACCGGCGGCGGGCGCGGGATCGGGGCTTCGGTTTCGCGGCTGCTGGCGGCGGAAGGCGCGGCCGTCGTCGTGAACGACCTCGGCGTCTCCGTCGATGGCAACATGCCCGACGATCTCCCGGCGAAGCAGGTGGTGGACCAGATCGTGACGGCGGGCGGACGGGCCGTTCCGAACTAC
>JANXYE010000013.1 GCA_025350285.1 Chloroflexota bacterium | reverse complement strand
GCGTCGATCTTTCACGCTGTTCGCCACCTTCACGACGACCGAGGCGGGCGCCTCGCCCTGGTCACCGGCGTACGTGATCGAGTGCAGCTTGAACGCATCGGAGAGCACGCCGCCCTCAAGGAACGTCGTCTGGTACCCGGTCACGGTCCCGCCGAGCGCCTGGGAGAGCCACTCGTTCGTGATTTCGTCGATTGTCCTCGGAAAACTTGCCGCCATGGGAAGGCACCTCTCGTCGCTCCGTCCGGGTTCGCCCCGCGACGATACGGTGTTGGCCTTCTGGATGAAAGCGGAAAGCGGCGGCTGGCCTTCAGCGCCGGGACCGCGGCCGCCCGCCAAAGAGTCCCGGGTGGGCTATTCCTTCTTCGGGCGCGGCCTCGCCCAGTTGCGAGCGAGCAGGTAACGCGTCATCAGGCGCGAGAACCCGGCTCCCAGCAGGATGGCGGCGATCCCGAACACGACCAGAATCGCCACTCCGTTCCCGCTCTCGTTCGCCGCCTGCGCCGAAGCACCGGCCAAGACGCCAAGGAAGAGCCCGAACGAGACCGCGAAATAGACCGGGAAGGTCTTCCAACGCCAGCCGGGCATCGGCTGGATCGGGCCACGTACGATCTCCGGCCGCTCTTCGTGGGCGGACGTCGAGGAGCGGGCCGCCGCCGCGCGTGGCTTCCTCGCGAGTTCCGGGCGCGGGACGTTCGACGGGCGTTTTGTGCGGGTCATGCGGGTATCCCGTATTTGAGACGAAAGGCCATGTCACACCTCAGGCAGAGCGGGACGATGTCACGTCCGAGCAGGTCACGGAAACCGATTTCGTGCGTGCCACACGGCTTCCCGGCTTCATCGATCCGCGCGTCGGGGAAGTGAAACACCCCGCCGCATTCGGCGCACACGAGCACGCTGCGTCCGCCGCAGGGTTCCTTACATTCGCAGCAGTGTCCAGCGGCCATCAGCGTGAGAAGGCGACCAACTCGCGGCGTTCGAAGAGGTAGACGCCGCTGCCCGTCTTGCGGTGCTTGATGCCCCCGGCTTCAGCGGCCGCCACGAGCTGCTCGATCCCGATGCCCACCAACGCGGCCGCCTCGGTGCCATCGAGGATATCGTCGAGGTGTCCTTCCGCGGAAGGATTCAGGCAGGTCTCGCAGGCGAACTCCAGGGCGAGGTGGTCCTCGTTGATCCAGACCTGGCCGCAGTCTTTGCCCGGGAGGTCGCTGCGCTGGTTCAGGTGGTACTGCTTCCCGCAGCTATCGCAGACCGCCTCGCAGGTGGGCGTCAGCGGTTCGGAGCAGACGGAGCATGCGGCCTCTGGCATTGCCCTGCATGGTAAGGGCTGGACGCGGTGGTGTCAGGGCAGAGCTGAGCTTCGTTCGATTGTTGGGCAGGGTCTGACGTTGTTGGTCATGTGACCAGGTCTCGCAACGTATGCTGGAACCAGAGAATCGCCGCCTCGCCTTCCTTCTTGGTGATCTCGTCCACCATCCGGCTATGACGGATGCCGTTACGGAGGTTTGCGAGCTGACCGAACTTGGTATTGAGAGATTCTTTACTGCCGAAGCGGTGCTCGAAGTCCGGCCAGAGGGCCTTGGTCGTGAGCGTGTCCTGAAGCTCCCGCAGGTCGCAAAACTCAAGCTTGCCCGGAAGCGTCTGGTGGTGGTCGTTGTCGAAGGCTGCGTTCTTTTTGGAGGCGCTCTGGATCCGTTCCTCAACCTTCTGCAACACGTGGTCGGGCAGGCGGGCGGGGTCGGCTCCAAGGGCTTGCGAAATCACATTCCGAAGGGCTAGCTCAACGCGCTCAACGTGCTCGTCCAGTTCGCGCAATGGGACCGGGAGGTCAAGCCGCTCTTTGACGAGGAGGCTTTCAATCGCCTGCTGTAAGGTTCGCTGGCGTTCCGCGATGAAGGCCTCGAAGTCGTCCACGGTGAACGGGTCGCGCAACAGGATGGCCTGCGCAGTAGGAGAGATGAAGTGCGATTCGAGGATCGCGCGCACCGTGTGCTCTCCGTTGGACGTAATGAGTTCTGGTAGGTAAGCGTTGGGAAGGCGATCACGGATCACCTTGCGGTTGGTGTCGGCGGTGAGCGGCGTTCGATTCAGGATCGTATGAATGGCCGTCCCGCTGAGGTGCTTGATGCCCCACGCCGCCGGCACGATGTGGTGGTCGTCCAGGTCGCCGTGCTGTGGGACATTCCCAGTCATCCAATCGCGAGCCCCCTGCAAGACAAGGAGATTGAAGATCCCGTTGTAGACCGAGGTGCCTCGTTTGACCTCCCGCCGCAGTTCGAGGTTCGCGAATCGATTCTTGAACTCCAACAGCAACGAAGGCTCAGCGTCGTCGTCTTCCAGCCACGCCTTAACGTCCAAGAAATCGCGCGACGTGGTGGATTCGACAGAACCCGAATAACGGTTCGTGAACACGCTGGCCCAGTACCAGTGCCGGACCTTTCGCTGCCCGGACAACTGCGCATGCGCCGCGAGCGTCCGAATGTGAGCCTGGAGGGCGGCGAACGCGGGGAGGATCGACACGTAAGGAAGGTAGGAGGACGAGATGGCGCCGAATTCCTGCGGGTGCCTGAGTAGCTTGATCGCGGCCTCCAGCGATTCGACGGCCGCGTCCCAGCGCTTCTCGAAATCGAGGATGTTCGGCACG
>JANXYE010000686.1 GCA_025350285.1 Chloroflexota bacterium | reverse complement strand
TGAAGAACACGGCCACCCGTCCGATGCCCCCACCATCGACACGAATGAGGATATGGACGATCGCGAAACTGAGGATGAATGCCGCGAACACGCCGCCGGAAGCGAACGCCCGCCGCGATGTCCGCGACGCCAGCACGAGCGATATCCCACTCATGAACACCGAAATGAGCAGGCCACTGGCGACGATCGGGAGGAGGTCGTCGAGGTGGTCTTTGAGATAGCCGGACGTGTCCTTCGCGCTCACGACGTTGCCGACGAAGAGGATGAGGACGGGCAGCACCGTGAGCGTGAGGATGGCCGTCGCGAGCGCGCCGAACTTCGCCAGCACGTAATCCCGCCGAAGCAGTCCGCGCGAGAAATAGAGCGAAAGCACGCGCGTGCGCTGGTCGCTGCTCACAATCTCCGGCGCCACCGCCGCGCAGAAGAGCGCGACGATCGTCTGGACGTAGCCATAGTAGTTCACGGGCTCGATGAACGAGGGGAAGGCCACGTCGCTGCCGCTCGTCAGCGCGGAGACGCCGAGCTGCACGACCGCCGGGAAAAGAGCGAGGATAACGAGGCCGAACGGCGCGATCTTGGCGAGTGGCCGCCTGCCCAGGCCGAAGGCCCCGCGCAAAGTGTACAGGTAGAGCGTAAGGATTGCGTTGGCCCGCCCGAGACGCTCACCGGTATAGCCGCGGTAGCCAAGGTCGTAGATGTTCCCGGAGGCCCCGGCGGGATCACGCGACTGCGTCATCACGTACCCCCTGGCGTTCGCGGAAGAGGTCTTCGAGGGTCTGGCGGCGGCGTTCGAGCCGGACTAATCCCATGCCGAGATCCACGACGGCGTCGCGGATGGCGTCGCCAGTGTGTTCGTCGCGGATGCGGACGAGCACGAGGCGGCCGTCTTCGACGCTTTCGAGGCTCTGCCTTCGGAGGAGCGCGGCGAGGGCCGCGCCATCTCCATCAACCTCCACCGCGTAGGTGCCGGTGCGCTGGGTGAAGCCGCCGATTGGCCCAGACTGGCGGAGCTCGCCGCCGTCGATGAGGACCAGGTATTCGCAGACGCGCTCGATTTCGCCGAGCAGGTGAGTGGCCATGATGATCGAGATGCCGAACTCGCGGCCGGTGCGCACGATGAGTTCGAGCATCTCGTCGCGGCCGGCCGGGTCGAGGCCGTTCGTCGGTTCGTCGAGAAGCAAGACTTTCGGGTCGTGGACGAGTGCCTGGGCCAGCTTCACCCGCTGTTTCATGCCGGTCGAGTAGCCACGTATATCGCGATAGCGCTCTTCGAAGAGGCCGACGTGGCGCAGGGTTTCGGCGGTCCGTTCACGGGCGGCCGCCCGGGGCAGGCCGTTCATGCGCGCCATGTGGGCCACGAACTCCGTCGCGTTGACTTCGAGGGGGAGGCAGTCGTGCTCCGGCATGTAGCCCACGAGGCGGCGGATCTCGGGGCCCTGGCGTTCGGTGTCCAGCCCGAGCAGCTCGGCCGAGCCTGAGGTGGCAGGCACCAGCCCGACGAGGATCTTGATCAGCGTGCTCTTGCCCGCGCCGTTCGCCCCGACGAGACCAATGATGCCCGGTTCGAGTTCGAGGGAGAGGTCATCGAGGGCCGTTACCGCGGGGTAGCGCTTGGTTAGGCCGCGCGTCGAAAGCATCGCCACGACGCCACGTTAACAGGCGCCACCCGTAGGGAAAGTAAAGCAGGACAGCTAACGTCCCACGGTGCCCGTTCCCTCAACGCCGATCGCTAACCCGAATCAGCGGATTCGGCCGCGCCACAGACCGAGCCGTACAAACTTGGTAGTGGCCACGGTCACTCCGGGGCGCCGCATTAGGCGAGGTCGGTTAGTTTCGGCGGACGAGGTCGCCCAGAGCAGCCAAGCCTAACGTGATCGAGAAGAAAGCCACGACTACACCAGTGTTCCGTAGCGATTCCGCGCTCTCATTCATCCCGAAGACGTAGAGACTTGCACCCAAGCCGAGCCCGACTCCGCCGAGGAGCAGTAACCACCAGATTCGTGGTAGTTGTCGCATCTCTCTTCATCTCGTCGTCGTTCTTCGTCGGAGATCGCCAATAACTCAAGCGGCGTCAGCTGAAGGGTCGCGGAGCGAGGGTTGGGTGGCGCGCCCACCTTCGCGGCAACTTCGCGCAATACCATGCGGCGACGGAGCAAGCCGCACCTAGCAGCAGGCCGAAAGCTACATCGTCAGGATAATGGACGCCAACGAATATCCTTGCGATTCCGACCAATGTTGCGATCCCGAGGGTTGCTGGGGCGAGCTTCGGCCAACAGAGCGCACCCAGCATCCCCAGCGCCACCGCGTTCGCGGCGTGACTCGACGGGAACGAACCATCGGCGGAATGGTGAACGATGAGGTGCGCGTCCTGCTCCGTCACGAACGGCCGCGCCTCGGGGATGAAGTGCTTAAGGAGCAGTACGAGCGCCATGGTCAGACCCAGCGAAGCCAGAGCGATGCCAGCGGTCGCCATGCCGGCGCGCCTATCGTGGTGAAGGCGCCAGAGACCCAGGCCAGCGAGAAACGCCGCGAGCGCGTAGAATAATTGCTCGGCCGCGAGCTTCCCCAGCCAATCGATGGCGGGAACGCGTCCCGCCGATCCGTTGATCAACTCGAAGAGCCATTCGTTCATATGCGGGAGCACTGTCACACAACTTCCTCACGGCGCGCGGCGTCGCCTACCAGGCGGCGCCCAGACGGGATGCCTTGGTGGAACCGGACCGTGGACGCATTGTGCGCGGCCGGCTTCCTGAAATCGAGTTCTGCCCGAGACGCTGCCCTGACGGCCGCGTGGCTATCGGCCGCGCCGTCTGGGAGAATGTCCGCTGGAGGTGGCCCGTGGAAGAGGTAGTCCTGCCGCCGGGACTTCGAGATGACGGCCGCGAAGTGCCCTACACCGCCGGGCAGCTCGCGCC
>JANXYE010000078.1 GCA_025350285.1 Chloroflexota bacterium | reverse complement strand
TCTTGTCCTGCAACCGAGCTGGCATTTGCGTCCTCCTGTCGTGTCTGACCGCCTCACCCGGTAAAGAGGCCACCATCCGGAAAGATAATCTCGCCGGTGAAGAAGCTGGCCTCGTCGCTCGAAAGGAAGAGGGCCGCGTTGGCGATGTCCTCCGGTTGCCCAAGCCTGCCCAGGGGTGTGCCCGCGATGAGCCCGCGCAGGCGGTCCTCATCGGCGCGCATGCTTGCGGTCATTGGCGTCTCGATGAACCCGGGGCCGATGGCATTGACGCGGATCTTGTGCGGCGCGAGTTCGAGCGCGAGAACCTTCGTCAGCATCCAGACGCCCGCCTTGGACACGCAATAGTCGGCCGCCCCGACTATCGGGATCTTTGCCGCGCCGCTGGCGATGTTCACGATAGAGCCTTCCCAGCCGTTATCGACCATCAGGCGGGCGACGGCGCGGTTCGTGAGCATCACGCCCGTGAGGTTTACGGCGAGCACCTTCTCCCAGTACTCGATTGGCTTATTGATCAGGTGGGCGGCGTTACGGTTGCCACCGACGCTCTCCGACGCCGCTCCCGAGACGTAGAGCGCGTGCGAAATACCCGCGGCGGCCACGAGCAGATCGATACGGCCCATGGCGCTGGCGGCCTCTCTGGCGAGCGCTTCGCAGTCGGCCGCGCTCGATGTGTCCGCCTTTACGAACGTCGAGCGTTGGCCGAGCGCCTTCACGGCGGCGACAACTTCCGCGCCACGTTCCGGGTTGAGGTCTGCGACGACGATGTCGGCGCCCTCTTCGGCGAAACGGATCGCGCTCGCCCGGCCTATACCGCTCGCGCCACCTGTGATCACGGCTACCTTGCCGTTGAGTCGTCTGGGCATCGTCATCACCGCCTGCTGGATTGGGACGGCGATTGTGGCCGAGCGGAGCGGTGGTGTCGAACGCTGCGCCTCACCCCAGCCCTCTCCCGACCCGGCGGGAGAGGGAGCGAAACGAGGCGTCTAGCCAGCTTTCGGCGAGCCGCAAGTGGACGGGTACTCCCCCTCGCCCGCGATGTCGGGAGAGGGAGTTGGGGGGTGAGGGCTTAACTTAACCCCTTCGATAGCAGTCATTGCTATAATCCGGCAACGCCCGGCCAAAGCCGTGCGCACGCCACACTGTCGTGGCGGCTACCACCTGCCAGGAGAGTTTGCTTGGAAGACCCGAAAATCGTCGCCGAACGGATCATCGAGAACATTGAACGCGTGATCATCGGCAAAGAACGCGAACTCCGCCTGGCCGTCACCGCGCTCCTTTGCGGCGGCCACATGCTCATCGAAGACGTGCCCGGCGTCGGTAAAACGATGCTGGCGCGCGCTATCGCGATCTCCACCGGCTGCACCTTCAAACGCATCCAGTTCACGCCGGACCTGTTGCCCAGCGACGTCACCGGGGTCTCTATCTACAACCAGAAGGAGGGCGACTTCGAATTCCGGGAAGGGCCGATCATCGCCCAGGTCGTGCTGGCGGACGAAATCAACCGGGCGACCCCGAAGACACAGTCGGCGCTCCTCGAAGCGATGGAGGAGCGGCAGGTGACGGTCGATGGCGTGACGCACAAGTTGCCAGCGCCGTTCATGGTGATGGCGACGCAGAACCCGATCGAGTATGAGGGCACGTTCCCGCTGCCGGAGGCCCAGCTCGATCGCTTCCTCGTCCGCATCCACCTCGGGTATCCCTCGAAGACGGACGAGATCCTTGTGCTGGACGCGCAGCAAACCACGCACCCGGTGGACGCTATTCGCCAGGTGACGGACGCGAACGAGATCGTCCAGCTCCAGCGGGCGGTAAAGGAGATCTACGTCGATCCGCTGATCAAGCAGTACATCGTGGAGATCACGAACGCGACACGGGAGCACGAAGCCGTCTATCTCGGGGCCAGCCCGCGCGGTTCGCTGGCCATGTTCCGCACGTCCCAGGCGCGCGCCTTGCTCGAAGGGCGCGACTTCGTCACCCCGGACGATGTGAAAGAGCTAGCCCTGGTGACGCTCGGCCACCGCATCATCATGAGCCCCGGCGCCAAGGTGAAGGGCACCACGGTGGCGGACGTCATTTCGAGCTGCATGAGCCGCGTGTCCGTGCCGGGCGCGCGTGCCCGGGCCTGAGGCGAGCCATGCGGAGCATTCTCCGAACCATCTTCGCCGCGGAACACCGGACGCTCTCGCTGGTCGTCGTCCTCATACTTGTCTGCGCGTTCGTGGCTGCCGGTACGGGGTTCTGGCTGCTGTTCCGAGTGACCTACGTGCTCGCTCTGGCGCTGCCCGTGGCCTGGTTCATCAATTGGTACAACACGCGAAACCTGACCGTGACCGTGGACCGGCGGACTGACCGCGCCCAGGTGGGTCAGGAGGCCCAGGAAATAATCGAAGTGCGGAACGCTTTCTGGCTCCCGAAGCTCTGGCTCGACGTGGAAGACCCAAGCGACATGCCGGGGCACCAGTCGCGCCGCGTAGTCATCGTCCCCCCGCGGCGCTCGCGCAACTGGATGATCGATACGAAGCTGACGCGACGTGGTCTCTACGACTGGGGTCCGGTGCGCGTTACCTCGACGGACCCGTTCGGCCTGTTCCACCGGGTGAAGGAGTTCGGCGGCAAGCAGCAGATCCTGGTCTACCCGCCCGTGGTCGATCTGCCACGCTTCCAGGCGCCGCCGGCGAACCTGCCGGGCGAGGGCCGCTTCCGCCGGCGCACGCATTACGTGACCCCGAACGCCTCCGGGATCCGCGAGTATGCCCCGGGCGACGCCTTCAACCGCATCCACTGGAAGAGCACGGCCCGCACGGGTGAGATGATGGTAAAGACGTTCGAACTCGACCCCGCCAGCGACATCTGGGTGATCCTGGACCTGGA
>JANXYE010000662.1 GCA_025350285.1 Chloroflexota bacterium | reverse complement strand
GGCGTCTCCGTCCTGGCCGGTGGGCTCGCGCTGGCGCTGGTGCTGCTGATCGTCTCGCGGGATTCGGACAATCCCACACCCGCCGCTGGAGTCACACCGGCCCCCGCTCCGACCGTGACGCCCTCACCCTCACCCTCGCCGTCGGCGACGAGCGCCGCGGTCAGCCGTCCGGCCTGCCTTGCGCCACCAGCGTGACGCTCCGCTGGGCGAACTCGCAAGCCCAGCCCGGAAAATCGCCAGCACAAGAAGCGACCGGCAGGAGGTCGCCATCGAAACCGGTCGTCGCGTGATCAAGGCGGAGCGTCGTAGGCGCCCCGGAGTCGGTGCACGCGGGGAACAGATCGACAGGGCGTTGGGCGAAGAGCAGCCCGGGCGCGGCGCCGTGGGCCTGCCAGAGGTGGATCTGGCCGTTCGGGCCGCACCAGTTCGACCAGCGCCACTCCGCGACCACTCCGCTGAAAGGAAACTCCAACGCGAGATGGAAGTCCCGGTGCATGTTCGCGTACGGGGGCAGCGGCGGTGTCGGGTCGATGGGCGGCCGCATGATGTCGAGTTCGGCCGTGGTGACCAGCAGGCATTCCCCGGCTCCCGTGGCCTTCAAGCGCACGATCACGTTGCGGCCGTCGGGAACGATGTCCAGTCCGAAGGTCACACCGGCGGCGGTGCAGGCCGGACGGCTGACCGCGGCGCTCGTCGCCGACGGCGAGGGCGAGGGTGAGGGCGTCACGGTCGGAGCGGGGGCCGGTGTGACTCCAGCGGCGGGTATGGGATTGTCCGAATCCCGCGAGACGATCAGCAGCACCAGCGCCAGCGCGAGCCCACCGGCCAGGACGGAGACGCCCGCAAGCAACAGTGGGCGCGCGAGTAGGGTGGCGAGGGAACTCCACCAGCCACCCAGGCGCGCGAGCGGGCAGCGAAACTCGCGCCACGCGGCCGCCGCCTCCTCGCGCGATTCGACCCCGAGCTTGCCCAGGATCTCGCGCACGTGGTACTTCGCCCCGTCGAGCGAGATATCCAGATCCTCCGCGATCTCGGCGTTCGTTTTCCCGGCCGCGATGAGCGCGAGAACCTCGCGCTGACGTGGCGTCAGGTCGTACCGCCGCATCGTGCCGAACTGGAGACGTGCACTCATCGCTTAAGACGGTACGCAGCCCTCCGGGCGAGCGCACTACTCTATGGGTAGTATGACTCCTGGAAATCGGCCTCCGGAGGTTGCAGGCACACGTTCCCTTCCCCGCGATCCGCGCTAGTTAAGGATGATGGCGGCCGCCAGCGCCGCGATGACGCCCGCGAAAGCGCCAAAGATCAGCACCGGCCCCCACCAGGGCATCCCCCGCTTCCACACCCAGTCCCCAAGACAGACGACGAGCCGAGCGAGTTGAACCAACGTGAGGCCCAGGAACGGGATCCCGAGAGCGCCCACGCCCCAGTGGCGGACCTTCGTGATCGGGACGCCAAAGAGCTTGGTCGGCACCACTTCGTCGAGGGTATGGCCCGCAAACGAGAGCTCGTCGAACCAGAGGAACGTGTCGGAGCCCAGGAGCCATCGCCCCATCGCCCGCGCCGCGACGATCAGGCCCACGATCACGAGCGTGAGACCCAGGTAAAGCACGATTTGGTCGCGAAGGACCTTTGCCCGGTGGGTCTCAGCGGCCTCGACCGAGTCCTTGATATGGGCGGTGAGCCCCGGAACCGTGGAGGTGGCGTACCCGCGCACCTCGGGACTGAGGGGCGTAGTGCTCAGGGAATCGTCAGCGACGACCTGGACCACCCGCGAGAGGACCTCTTCGGCGTTCAGCCAGTAGCCGAAGTGGTCGGTTGCGGCGAAGTCGGTGTTCGCCACGCGCAGGTTCACGTACGGCGGCCGAGGGCCGGTTACGGCGCCGGGCGGACGGGTCTCCGGATCGATGCCCATCATCGCTTCGACCATCTTCGAGGGCGGCGGGCCCTGCGGGACCGGGTCGTAGCGGGCATAGATGTTGAGCCAGTTGACCCAGCCTTCGATGCGACGCCAGAAGGCTCGGTCCTGTTCATCCCCGGCGCGATGCATCCGCCAGGCAAGGTTCAAGCCGCTGCCAGCCGTCACCCAGTTCACCCGCTTCGGTTTGGTACAACCGTCGGGCGGCGCCTCCGCCAGCCAGCGCTGGACCTGTTCCGATGCGAGGGCGTCGTACGACACGACGCAGCCGCCAGAATGGGCGACCACCGTGACGGTCGCGAAGCCCGTGAATTCCGGGTCTGTCTTGTGGCGGCTCGCGATTGCGGCGGAGGAAAGCATCGGCCAAAGGGCGCGGGAAACGTCGTCGGAGCAACTGCTCAGAGCGAAACGCCGGGTCGTGATGGCCTGTTGGTCGCCAATCGAGCTGATCAGCAGGTTGATGAGCTTGCGCTGGATGGCGCCCACCTGTTTCGGGAACAAGCCCGCGAATGGGGTGAGGAGAAAGAGATAGACCGGGAGAAGGATGGCCAACCCGACAACATCGAGTACGAGGTAGGTCGTGCCGACGATCGCCCAGACGACCGTGTCCGCCGCCGCCTTCCAAACCCGGGCGCCGGGTATAAGCCAGACTCGTTCCGCGGAAATCGGCGATGGGCGGGCGCGGCTGTCTCGGGGACGGCCCTGTACCTCCGAACTCCACTTCTCGAGCGTACGTGCGTGGACGGTCCGGAGGATGTTCCGCCAGAGGACGTACTTGAGAGTCATGACCAGCATGTAGAAGGCGGCCACCACACCCCAGCCCAGGACGGATTGGGCGCCGCCGGGTTCGAAACTCTGTGCCCACCAGGCCTCGCGGATGTGCCAGCGTTCCGAGTTCTTCGGGTTCGCCGGGTCCTTGAGGTGTAGCGTCGCCCACGTCGTGGCATCGCTGGCCAGCGGGTTGCGCGCCTCGACCGAGACGTTTTCGAACCCGGCGGCCTTGCTCAGGAAAGTGGCAAGCGGCTCGACGAAGCTATCGATGTAGCTTCCCTTCTTCGCTTCCCCAACCCCATGGACGATGACGATACCTCGATTAAGCACGCCGGCCTCCCGCCGCTTGAGATTCGACCGATGCGATTCTGGCTGGTACGGCCGCGCCTGTCTACGCCGTTGTGTGATGAAGATCACACAAGACCAGGGTGGGCTTCGCCGCTCGGTGGAGCTCAAGGAGCACTGACTTTCCGGCCAGCCGTGCCGCGACCCTCACGCCGCCGTTGCATGTCGTCAACGAGGTGCGAGCCCGCAGCCCGGCACCCGAGATGCGGTCGAACGGGGTTCCCTGCCGGTGGGCCCAAATGTGCCGCACACCCAAGGGGACCCTTCGGCGGAACGCGCCGGGATGCGAGACGCTATGCTCGGTACACAGTCCACAGACCGAGAATCGGAGACAAACATGGCAGACGCGATCACACCCACAGGGCTTCAACTTCGTTCGACTATCAAGCGGGACGGCATTCTTGAGCTATCGCTGGTAAGGGTCGAAACCCCCGAACCGGAGGCGGGCGAGGTGATCGTCCGTGTTGAGGCGTCCCCCATCAACCCGTCTGACCTGGGCCTCCTCTTCGGCGGAGCTGACATGACGACGGCAAAGGCATCCGGTACGCCGGAAGCTCCGGTGGTGACGGCGAACATCTCAGCTCCCGTGATGGCGGCGATGGCGGGCCGGCTTGGGCAGTCACTTCCGGCCGGAAACGAAGGCGCTGGTACGGTTATCCAGGCGGGCGCTTCTCCGGCGGCACAAGCGCTGAACGGGAAGGCCGTCGCCATCCTCGGTGGCGCCATGTACTCGCAGTACCGTTGCATCCCGGCCGAGCAATGCCTGGTGTTACCGCCTGGCACAACGCCCGCCGAGGGCGCGTCCTGTTTCGTGAACCCGCTGACCGTGCTGGGCATGGTCGGGACCATGCGGGCGGAGGGGCACACGGCGCTCGTCCACACGGCGGCTGCATCGAACCTCGGACAGATGCTCAACAAACTCTGCATCGCGGAAAACGTGGGCCTGGTGAACATCGTGCGCAAAGAGGAACAGGCCGACCTCCTGAGGAGGGCCGGCGCCACTTACGTGTGTAACTCGAGTTCGCCGGCGTTCATGGAGGACCTGACCGAGGCACTTGTCGCCAGCGGAGCCACCCTCGCGTTCGATGCGACCGGCGGTGGAAGGCTGGCCGGTCAAATCCTCAGCGCGATGGAAATCGCGGCCAACCGGACCGCCAAGGAATACAGCCGCTACGGCTCGACGACCCACAAGCAGGTGTACATCTACGGGGGGCTCGATCGCGGCCCAACCGAGTTCAACCGCGCGTTCGGCATGGCCTGGGGCATCGGCGGCTGGTTGCTCACGCCGTTCCTCCAGAAGGTTGGCCCGGAGGCCGCCCAGAAGCTGAGGGAGCGGGTCGCGGCGGAGATAAAGACGACCTTCGCCAGCACCTACACCAAGGAGGTCTCACTCAGCGAGGCGCTGCAACTCCAGGAGATAGCTGTCTACGGCAAACAGGCCACCGGGGAGAAGTACCTGATCAACCCGAACAAGGGCCTGGCTGCCGTCGTCTAACCGTGGCCGGTGTTGAGTCGCTGGCGGCCGTGGGCGTGACGCGGTCTCAATGACCTGATGATTGTGCCAGGCGCGCCACGACTTCTTCAGGAGGACCGGAGCGAGGCGCTTGCGCGATGGAGATGGACGAACATCTCCCGGTAGGCCGTGACGATGCCGGTGGCGCGGTAGGGGATTCCCTCCTCCTCACAGAGCGCGCGCACGAGGGTCTGGGCGCGGGAGAAGTTGTTTCGCGGCATGGTCGGGAAAAGATGGTGCTCGATCTGGTAGTTCAATCCGCCGTACCAGAAATTGGTCCACCAGTGGCCGTGGACATTCCTTGACGTGAGGACCTGATCCAGGAGAAAGCCGCGTCCTTCGCCGGCATGCACCAGTTCCATTCCCTTGTGGTTCGAGGCAAACACCGAACTGTTAAACAGACCGAAGCTGGCCTGTTGGACAGCCACGAAGAGCATCGTCTGTAGCGCACCGGCGCGTTCGGCAAGGAGGAAACCGAAAGTCGCATAGAGGGCAAGGTGCGTGACGAAGAACACGAGTTCAAGTCGCTGGAGTCCGCCCTTCGGGCGCAGAAGGTGGCGGGCGCCGTTCAAATGCATGCTGAGCGATTGCAAGGGCCACATGAGCGGGAAGACCACCGCCTGCGACGCCGTGAACCAGCGGAGGTGACGGGGCTGGCTGGCAATCTGTTCCTCGGCGAACACGACGATCGGAATCTGGATGTCGGGGTCTTTCTCGAGATCATTGGGCGTGGCGTGGTGCTGGTCATGGCGCTCTTGCCACCACGAGCAGCTGACGCCGAGGAGGAGCGGACCCAGGAGGAGGCGCGCCCAGCGGTTGCCGCGGCGGCCCCGGAATGCCTGGCGGTGGCCCGCGTCGTGAGAGAGCAGCGCGACCTGTGTGAACGCGAAGCCGGCGAAAACGGCCGCTACGACGAGCAACGCCGCATTCGGCGCGAGCATGGCAAGTCCGAGCGACGCGGCGAACAGCGCAAGTCCAACCGCGGTCTGGATGCGGTAGTACCCGGGCTGGGGGAGAAGCAGTCCCTCGGCGGCCACTCCCCGCTTCAGGCGGGCGTAGGGGTCGGTGGACGCGACGCGATCGGACACTGTGACTCCTCTGTCATGACCGGGCGGCGCGACCGCGCGGCCCACACCGCCAACCTACACCAACGTGTCGGTTTCGAACTAGCGGACGGAAGGATGGCGGCAAGGGCAGCACCGCCAGCGCCACAGGTGGGCTAAGCCGGCCTGCCCGAGCGGCGGCGGCCTCGTTGAGCAGATCTCGCGGCCGCTACGACTTCAACCCGACGATTGACAGCCCAATCAACAACGCGATGAACACGGCGCACATGAGCGAGAGATACGAAATGGTCTTCCACATGGAAACCGGCCTCCAACTTGCCTGGCGGCCGAGAGCCGCGACCGCCATGCTACCGCCAAAGCGCCCAACCCGCACCGCCCAGGCCGGCCGTTGGCCGTTGGGACTGGGCATCTTCGACGGCCCGGCAGACTCACTGCGATGACCGCGGCGCGTGCAAAACGGATGGCTCGGCGCACCGCTTCTCAGCGGCGAACGGCTAACGGCCGTCTGGCGGCGGAAACAGTGGTTGATCCCCTGGCGGGAGACCCTCGCCGTTCGCTCCGCTGCCGAACTGGTCGATAATCCGCCGCGCCAATTCGTCTAGCTGCTCCTTGTTGATGCCCATCTTCTCCATCGTCGCCTGGAGCAATCGCTGGACTTCGGTCATGTCCCCGCGGATGAGCGCCTCGGCCATTTCGAGCTGCGTTTCGACGGCTACGAACCGTTCCCGCCGCTCCGTTGCGTTCTCCGTCGAAAGGATCGTCGACATCAGGCGCGTGAACAACGTGCTCGTCCGCGCGATGCGCACGCGGTCGTCCGGGTGTGGCGGGAACTCGCCCGTGACGGCGACTTCGAGCCCTGTCCGCTTATCGGAGGCGACGTACTGTTCGGCCATCCACAAAGGATAGCCGAGGGCCGCTGTCCGTGCCGCCGCGTGGGCCTGTCAGGGTGGTCCTTTCGTGAATTTCATAGGCGGCGTTTACACGGCGGGTGTAGACTGGCGGCCCATGGAGAGGCTAAAACCCGGCCACCGCTGGCCCGCCGTCTTCTTTGTCCTGGCGGCGCTCACGGCTTGCTGTCTCGCGCTCTTGCTTATCCGCGTCGTGCGCACGCGGGAGCCGGACTTCGCCTTCCTTGTTTGGAACCTGGCCCTCGCCTGGGTGCCGTTCGTCCTGGCGCTGGGTGTCTACCGCGGCTATCACCGCCAGGCGCCGATGGCCGTCCTCGCCGTCCTTGGGCTGCTCTGGCTGCTCTTCCTGCCGAACGCACCCTACATCACAACGGACTTCGTCCACCTGCAGTGGAGCGAAGGCGTGCCGATCTGGTTCGACGCCGCCGCCGTCTCGCTCTACGCCGCGACTGGCCTGCTCCTCGGGTTCGCCTCGCTCTATCTCATCCAGGCGGTGGCGGCCGAAGCGGTTGGGCGCCGCACTATCTGGTCGATGGTCGTGGTCGTGCTCTGGTTGAGCAGCGTCGGCATCTACCTCGGCCGCTACCAGCGTCTGAATAGCTGGGACGCGCTGCGCCATCCGCACCTGATCGCGGGGATGGTCCGCGACCGCCTCGGCGATCCGTTCGCGAATCCCACGCTGCTGACGGTGATGGTGGTGTTCACGCTCTTCCTGACCGTCGCGTATGTCGCTGCCTACCTGGCGGTCACGGTGGTGTTGCCCAGGATCGAGTCGGAGCGGTCGCGGGCGAACCGGTAGGCGATCCGGCTTCGACCGGGCGCTCCGAGGAGATGCCGTGATCGATGGTGGCGATGTGCTTTCGGGCTTCTCGTGCCCGATCGCCAGCTTCTTCGACGAAGGCTAACGCCACAATGTCCGAGTCCGCAGGAGCCGGGCGGCTCCGTCCGCCCTATCGCCGAAATCTCTCCGAACTTGTCGAACCCTGGGTGATAGCTAAGCCTCCAGTTCCTGCGCCCACGCCCACGGCCAATCCTCTACGTGCTCAACCAGGCCGTCCGCGACGGGGTTGTTCAGCACGTAGGCCCGCGTCGCCACGTAGTCGTCGAAGTCTCGAACTGTTCGGTCCCACATCCCCGGCTGCCACAATGTTCCACTGTGTCCAGCACGCCACGCTTGACGGGTAGACCATGACTTCCAGGTTCGGAGGAAGTCGAGTACCGATCCGTCGCAGGGACGGAGCAACAAATGAATATGGTCAGGCATCAGACACGCGGCCAGTAACTCGATTCCCGGGCGATCGCGTTGTTCAAGCACCGTTCGCCAGATCGACTCACCCACGAGCGGAGACCATCGGGGCACCGTAGGGTGCGCGTGAACGGTTACATGAAAGGTCGTGGTTCGAACGCGATAGGCGTCGTGGTCAAGCCGGATCCGGGTCGGGTACCGCACTCGGCCAGAGTAGCAGGAGTCGGGCGGCTCTGTCCGCCCTATCGCGCCACGACGCCCGGCGTCCGCCGCCTCGCCCATGACGGGGTTCCGAGCACGAAGGGCGACCAGCAAACGGCCCCGGTCCGACGATTCGCGGAGGCCACGGCGGGGCAACGTGGAGAGTTTTCGGCGATAGGGCGGACAGAGCCGCCCGGCTCCTACGCGTCGGTAATGCCTGGCACCGGGTAGGTGCGGGCGAAGTCCGCGACCTCTTGCCGCACCGTCTCGCGGACGCCGTCGCCGTCCGGGTCCTTCATGACGCGGCAGATCCAGGCGGCGACGCGCTGCATCTCGGCCGCGCCCATGCCGCGCGAGGTCAGCGCCGGCGTGCCCAGGCGCAGGCCGCTGCCGATGAACGGCGAACGCGTGTCGTACGGGATCGTGTTCTTGTTGGCGATGATGCCCGCGCCCTGGAGCGCGTTCTGCGCCTTCAGACCGCTGATCTTCGCGCTATTGCAGTCCATCAGGATGAGGTGGTTGTCCGTGCCGCCGGAGACGAGCCGCAAGCCGCCGGCCATCAGCGCATCCGCGAGGGCCGACGCGTTTTCGACGATCTTCGCCGCGTAGACCTTGAACTCCGGTTGGAGCGCTTCGCGAAAGCAGACCGCCTTGCCCGCGATCGTGTGCAGGTGGGGCCCGCCCTGGGTGCCCGGGAAGACCGCCTTGTCGATAGCGTCCGCGTACTCCGCCCGACAGAGGATCATCCCCCCGCGCGGGCCGCGCAGCGTCTTGTGCGTGGTGGTCGTGATGATGTCGGCGTAGGGCTGAGGCGACATGTGCTGGCCACCGGCGATGAGCCCGGCGATGTGCGACATATCGACCATCAGCAGGGCGCCCACTTCCTTCGCGATCTCGGCGAAGCCGGCGAAGTCGATGGCGCGGGGGTAGGCCGTGTAGCCGGCGACGATGAGCTTGGGCTGGCACGCTTTCGCCTGGATGCGGATCGCCGCCAGGTCCAGGGCCTCGGTCTCGCGGTCCACGGTATAGGGTACGAAGTTGTAGAGCCGTCCACTGAAGTTCACCGGCGAGCCGTGCGTGAGGTGTCCGCCCTGGTCCAGGCTCAGGCCCATGACCGTGTCGCCCGGCTGGATGGTGGCGAAGTAGGCGGCCATGTTCGCTTCCGCTCCGGAAGTCGGCTGGACGTTCGCGTGTTCGACCCCGAAGAGCTCTTTGGCCCGGTCGATGGCGGCCGTTTCGACCACGTCCGCGAACTGGTTGCCGGCGTAGTAGCGCTTGCCGGGATAGCCCTCGGCGTACTTGTTCGTGAAGACGGAGCCGGTCGCTTCGAGGACGGCGGCCGAGGCGTAGTTCTCGGAGGCGATCAATTCGAGCGTTTCCACCTGGCGCACGCGTTCGTTGGCGATGGCGCCGGCGATTTCGGGATCACGGGAAGCAAGGACGGACATAGCACCTTCGGGGAGAAAGACTGTGCGGAACGGTCAGGGTAACAGGCTTAAGTACCGAGTTGCGAGTTCCGAGGGCCGAGTGGGTCCGGCGCGGCTTGAGGCGGGGACGTTCGCACAACCAGGGCGAAGCACCAAGGGCCGAGCGCTCCGACTCCTCGGCACT
>JANXYE010000626.1 GCA_025350285.1 Chloroflexota bacterium | reverse complement strand
GAATAGGCCGTCTGTAGTACCGACATCGCTCCGAGCGGCAGACAGCTCCTTAGCCAGAGGAGGTCGAATCGCGGTGCGCGAGGGGCATGTGCCCTCCGCGCGAAGCTGCAGCCGATGGTGAGCGCGACAGACTCCGTGAGGCGCGCAACTGGGAATGCAAGCACGAGTGCCGCCAGCGAGCCCCCGGCCGCCAGCCAGGCGGCGATTGGCACGCAGCCAGCGGCGAAACCAAGCACCGCGGCGAAGCCCAGCCGCACACCCTCGCCATCGACGACGAGCTTGCCCGTCGCCGTGGAGGTCATTGCCAGAGCGGGGATTGCCAGCGACGCGGCGGCCAGCGCGAGCGTCCCTTCGCGCGTCCAAAACAGCGCGCTGAGGAGAGTGACGATCACGGTCGCCACAACGCCGAGCCCGACCTTGAGCCGCGCCACGCGCCAGAATTCGCGGGAGGTGGGCGAAGTTGCGCTGAAGTCGCGGATGACGGCCTGGGAGGTCCCCATGTCGGCCACGGCGAAGGCGATTGAGACGAGCACCAGCGCAACGCCCGCCACCCCGGCCGCGGCGAGATCTTCGCCCCGGTTGGCGGCCGCGAGGATGGCGATGGCGAGCAAGCCGCCCAGCCCTCGCTGCAAGCCCGAGCCGATCGTCACGGAGGCGACCCGCACGCCCGCCCGCTGGATCGCCGAAAGCCGCCACGTGCCAGCCGCCATACCGTTCCCCGTCCGATTCGAGTTCAGGAGCGGAACCACCGCCGAACCTCTTGTCCGGTCATAGTCGCACGTCCGCGCACTTGCCGCCGCCGGGCGTGGAGCGTGGGGATGAGCTTTACAAACGAGCCAATAGCGCCGAACGCGACGCGCGGTGCGGTCACGAGCGTGGCGCAGACCACGAGCGCCTCGCGGCCGAGGATCCAGGGCGCATCCCGCGCCATGTCCGCCCAGCGGTCGTTCTTAAGGATGATGAGCCACTGGTTCCGCATCGAATGCTGACGCGTGGCCCTGGAGCGCCTGCCGGCGGCGCGCAGGTAGGCGCGGGGATGCTTCAAGTAGGGACGGCCTGCCAGTGCCCGACTGGAACGGACGTGGTAGGCGGGTGCTCCGGGTACATAGAAGCAGCGCCAGCCGCGCAGGCGAAGGCGCCAGCCCAGGTCGAAATCGTCCTTGTACATGAAGAGCCGCTCGTCGAGGTACTCGCCGTTTTCAGCAATGTCCTCCAGCGCCGCCCGCCGCGCGAGGAGCCCGGCGCCGCTCACGGCGAACACCTCCTCGGCGCTATCGAACTGGCCGCGGTCGATTTCGCCCTCGCCCCGGTCGAACGTGGCCCGGCTGCGTCTCGCCGCCATCCCGGCGGAGTCGATGACGCGCGTGGGCTGCCGGGTGCGCTTGTCGAGCCTCAGGATCTTCCCACTGACGCATCCCGCGTCCGGTTCTGTCTCCGCGAAGGCGACAAGGCCAGCGAGGTGGCCGGCCGACACCGTCATGTCGGCGTTGTGGAAGAACACCCACGGCGCGGCCGTCGCCCGGATGCCGCGGTTGATCGCCCCCATAAAGCCCGAGTTGAAGCCCACTTCAATCACGCGCACACGGGCGTCGCCCAGTTGTTCGACCCACGCGCCGATCGTCTGCTCCGGGTCGTTGTTCACGACGATGGCCTCAATCGCGACTCCGTTGCTCGCGAGGAGCCTCGGCAGCGCTTCGACCACGAAGGCCATATCCCGGTGCGTGGGAATGATCACGGCTACGCCCGGGGTGGCGTCCTGTCCGGCGGGTGAAGCCTGCTTGCTTTCCTCGGTCATCGTTCCACGACAGCGTATCCGTGTCCGCCGTCTCACGCCTCACGTCCCCGCGCTGTAAGCTTGGCGCAGGGGTGGCCGCTTCTGTCCTGGCGGGATCGCTCGTTGCGGCGGCGGGGCGCCCGTCGAAGTCGGTGGTCATTCCGTCGTGGAGGCTCCGGGGTGAAGGTACTCGTTACGGGCGGCTGCGGCTTTATCGGCAGCCACATGGTCCGCCAACTTCTGGCCGATGGCTGGCAGGTCACCAATCTCGACAACCTGACCTACGCATCGAACCCGGCGAACCTCGCAAGCGCCATGGACGACCCGGGCTACCGATTCGTCCATGGCGACATTTGCGACGCGCCGCTTGTGAAGGAACTCGTGGCCGGGCAGGATCTCGTGCTGAACTTCGCGGCTGAAACTCACGTGGACCGATCACTTCTCGGCCCGGCGGCGTTCGTGCGGGCAAACGTCGAGGGCGTGGTCTGTCTCCTCGAAGCAATCCGCGACGACGGCCACGCGGAACTCATCCAGATGTCCACGGACGAAGTCTTCGGCTCCGTGCCAGATCCAGAAGAATCGGCCGAAGACCGACCCTTTCGGCCTTCCAGTCCCTATTCCGCCAGCAAAGCCGCCGCCGAGCTACAGGTCGCCGCTTACCGCACGACATACGGGCTACCGGTTACCGTCCTTCGCGGCTGCAACGTCTATGGCCCGAACCAGCACCTGGAAAAGTTCATCCCGCTCTTCGCGGCCCGTTCGATGCGGCGCGAGCCGCTGCCCCTCTACGGCGATGGCCTGCAGCAGCGGGAGTGGATCCACGTTTCCGACCTTGTCCATGCCATCTCGATGGTGATCCGCGCCGGATCAGAGACGCAGCGCGGGGCGATCCATATCGGATCCGGCGAGCGGCGCACGAACATCGAAATCGCCCAGCGCATCTGCGACTTGAATGAGCGTCCGCACGAGCTGATCACGCACGTAAAGGACCGGGCCGGCCACGACCGCCGCTACGCACTCGACAGTTCGCGTCTGCGGTCGCTCGGCTGGGCGCCAGAAGTCCCCTTTGAACACGGGTTGGCGCGGACGGTGGTGTGGTACGTCGCGAACAGCTCTCGCGACGATCCGGCGTTCGCAAGCTACCTCCGCGAGCAGTACGAAGTGCGGCTGGCGGGCGCCGCGAACGCCGCCAAGTGACCGAGTCCGCTGCCAACATTCCCCGAGACGATCTGACTGTGATCGTAGTCGCCTACCACACGCGTGACCTGATAGGGCCGTGTCTGGAGAGCGTGCTGACCGCCGCCGATGGTCTGCGTGTAGCGGTGTACGTGGTCGAGAACGGTTCACAAGATGGGAGCGTCGAGTTCGTCCGCGAACACTTCGCGGCGGTGAACCTGATCGACCCCGGGTCGAACCTCGGGTTCGTCGGCGGGAACAACCTCGTCCTCGACGAGCTGCTGAAGCGCGGGACCGCCGGTCGCTACGTGCTGCTCCTGAATCCCGACACTATCGTCCGGCCCGACACCTTCCGGGTTATGATCGCGTTCATGGACGCCACGCCGGCCGCCGGGGCCGCCACCTGCCGGGTGGACCTCGCATCTGGCGGGCTGGACTGGGCCTGCCATCGCGGTTTCCCCACGCCCTGGTCGTCGCTGACGCACATGCTCGGGCTGCAGCGGGTGTTTCCGCGGTCGCCGCTCTTCGCCCGCTACCATCGCAAATGGCAGAACCTCTCGACCACGCACGAGGTTGACGCGATCACCGGCGCGTTCTTCCTCGTGCGCCGGGAGGCGTTCGAACAGGTCGGCGCGCTCGATACGGACTACTTCATGTTCGGAGAAGACATCGACTGGGCGTTTCGGCTGAAGGCAGCGGGCTGGAAGGTCTTCTACCACCCGGGCACGTCGATCTTGCACTACAAGGGGGTCTCCACGGGCCTCAAGGCGCATTCGGGCCGGCTGACGCGGGCGACCGCCGAACGCAAAGCGCGGGTAAGCGGCTACTTCGCCGAGGCCATGCGCATCTTTTACGACAAGCACCTGGCCGCGAACGATTCTGCGCTTGTGCGCTGGCTCGTGCGCGGCGGCATCGGCGCCCGGCGGCGTCTGGAAGCGTGGCGCTACCGCTTCGAAGGGCTCCTTTCGCGGGAAGGATGACGTACGATGGTTCGCGTGACACGTGAAGAGATCCTTCGCCTGACCGACCTCACGAGCTGCGGTGGCTGAGCTTCCAAAGCGGGCCCCGAGGCCCTGGCGCAGGTTCTGTCGCCGCTGAGGGAGGTCTTCAATCGCCAGGCTCACCCGAATCTGCTGATCGGGTTGGGCGTTGCCGACGATGCCGCCGTTTATCGCATCAACGCGAAAACGGCGATCGTAGCGACGGTAGACTTCTTTGCGCCCGTCGTGGACGACCCCTACACGTACGGCGCCATCGCCGCCGCCAACGCGATGTCCGACGTATTCGCAATGGGCGGCGAAGTTGTCCTCGCGCTGAACATCGCCGCCTTCCCCGAAGACCTCCCGAAGGAAGCGATGACCGAGATCCTGCGGGGCGGCGCGGAGAAGGTGTCGGAGGCGGGCGCGGTGATCGCTGGCGGTCACACCATCTGGGACCAGGAGCCGAAGTACGGCCTCAGCGTGCTAGGACTCGTCCATCCGAAGCGCATCTTCGCGAAGGCTGGCCTGCGCCCTGGGGACCTGCTTTACCTGACGAAACCGCTGGGCACGGGCACGATCCTCTCGGCCGCCAAACAGGGCAAGGCGGACGATTCGTGGGTGGCGGCGGCGACAGAGTCGATGCTGCGGCTAAACCGCCACGCGATGCACCTCGCCCGCGAGGCCGGCGTGAGCGCCGCCACGGATGTCACCGGCTTCGGCCTGCTCGGGCACCTCTGGGAGATGACCGAACGCTCGGGTGTGTCGGTCGAGGTCGAGGCATACGGTGTGCCGCTCCTGGACGGCGCGAAGCAGAGTTCCGAGCTCGGCGTGCACACCGGGGGCGAGGGCCGCAACAAGGCCTGGGCGGGAAAGCACGTTAGGGTCGGAAACGTGGACCCGGACCTGGAGGCGCTGCTCTACGACCCACAGACCTCGGGCGGACTGCTCATTGGGGCGAGCCCGGCCAGGGCGAAGAAGCTCGATGCCGCCTTCGCCCGCGATGGCCACGACCTCTGGCGGATCGGGCGGGTTTCGGCGGGCGCTCCAGCCATCCACGTCATGTAGGCGTGGCCCTCTGGGCCACCTGTTCCCGCTGGTAGCCGGGCGCCGCCCGGGAGTACGCCGGAAGAGCCGGAGGGGAACACCTGGCCCGTACGGCTACAGCGTCTCCGGCGCCGCGGAAGCTTTCCAATCGCGGAACACCCGCAAGAGGTCTTCCTTCGCGGCGGGCTCGATCACGTCCTCGCTCAGCGTGCCCGTGGCGGCGATAGTCAGCCGGAACTGCTCCAGGTAGCGCGTGCAGTGCGGACAGGCCGCAAGGTGCGACTCGAAGCGGTCCCGCCCGGCCTCCGGGAGGGCGCCTTCGAGGTAGTCGGTCACCACGCCAACGAGTTCATGGCAGCTCAGCGCCGCCACCGGGACGGGCGGGTTAGCGGCCGGCGAAGTATTGCGCGAGCGCCTGCCGAACCTTTGTCCGAGCGCGGTGAAGAAGGACACGTTGATTTGTCTCCGTGAGTTCCAGGACGTTACACACCTCCTCACTGCTCCAGCCTTCGATGTCGCGGAGCCGCATAACTTCGCGTTGGCTCGGCCCGAGCTTCGCCATCGCCCCCTCGATCTGCGCCCGCACTTCGCCCGAGAGCATCAGGTCCTCCGGCGAGGTCTCCCACTCGCCCGGCGGCGACATCCAGTGGCCAGCGAGCGCGTCGCCGGGAGGGTGGAAGCGTTCGAGGTCGAACTCGGCGTCCTCGCCGTCGGCATCCGTCCCGCCGAGCGAGGCGAAGGGCACGATGCGCGATTCGCGCTGCCCGCGCGTCTTGGCCGTGTTCGTGAGGATGCGGAAGATCCAGGTCTTCAACGACGAGCGGCCTTCGAAGCGATCGAGGCCCTTGAGCACTCCCAGCCAGGCCTCCTGGGCGACCTCCTCCGCGACCGAGTGGCTCGATACGAACGAGAGCGCGAGCCGAACCATCTGGGCGTGGTAGCGGTCGACCAGTTCGACGAAGGCGTCCTCGTGCCCCGCACGCAGGCGGACGAGGAGTGCCTCATCTTCGCCCGAGAGGCCCGTCGGCGTGGTGGCGGTGGCTGATTCGAGCTCGGGCATGATTGCGAAGCGGCGCCTTTCGATTGTCAGCCGGTCGGCGTCGGCGAGACCGGGTTCCCGGCACTATCGACCTGCCTCCCACGGTCGGCATCGTACTGGAGACTCTTGAGAAAGCCGATCATGGCCGCGTTCACCGCCTCTGGACGCTCCTGCTGCGTCCAGTGCCCGCATCCTGGGAGAATCACCTTGCCGCGCAGGTCCGGGACGTTCTTTTCAAGATTATCGAGCGCGGCCGGGTTCATGGCGATGACACCATCCTTGTCCCCGGCGACAAAGAGGGCGGGCTGGGTCATTTTCGCGCCGTTGTAGGCGGCCAGCAACTCCCAGGTGCGGTCCACGTTCCGGTACCAGTTCAGCCCGCCACGGAACGTTGCGCGTTCGAATTCGGCCGTGAAGTAGTTGAGGTCGGCGGGCGTGAGCCACGTCTGCCAGCCCTCGCCGGGGTCGGTCATCATGTCGAGGAACTTGGCGCTCCTGGGCAGAGGCCGAAGCACATCCGGGCGGGGCGGGTCGCCGGAGCCGGAGTAGAGGAACATCCGCAGGGCGCGACGGATATCGGTCGAGAGCTCCGCTTCGGCTACTCCGGGCTCCTGGAAGTAGAGGATGTAGAAGAAGTTGTCGCCGTAGACGGCTTTCATGCCGACGGTCGGC
>JANXYE010000625.1 GCA_025350285.1 Chloroflexota bacterium | reverse complement strand
GGCATGGACCAGGTCCTGTTCGAACCGCCGAACGTAGCCGGTTGGCCGGGTGGCCCGGCCTGGCTCTCATCCAGCACCTTCTTCGCCCGCGTCAACTTCCTCGATCAGATGTTTTTCAGCCGCGGCCGGCCGGTAGCCCTCCCGGCGCTCAAGAACGCGACAACGGCCGAGGCGCTGGTCGATGACATCGCCGCCAGGCTGGTAGACGGCGACATGGCCGCAACGTCCCGCGCCGCCATCACCGCCCACCTGAACACCATCAAGGACCCGGCCGAGCGCGCCGCCACGGCCGCCTACCTGGTCGCCGGCAGCCCCGAGTTCCAGCTCATCTAACCCGCCCGCCGGGTACCGCGATAACCCGGCACTCCAAGGAGCCTGACATGCTTTCCCGTAGAGATTTCGTGAAGGGCGGCGTCGCCCTCGTCAGCATCGGCACGACCGCCGGGTCGCTGCTCAAAGGCAGCTTCGCCTTCGCCGCCCAGAACCCGGCCTCCGTCACCGCGGCGGGTAAGGAGAAGATCCTCATCCTCGTCCAGCTCGCTGGCGGGAACGACGGCCTGGCCACGGTCATCCCCTACACCGATCCGGCCTACGCCGGTGTCCGCAAAACGCTCGGGGTATCGGCCGATAAGGTCCTTCCGCTGGAAGGCGGCATCGGGCTGGCCCCGGAGCTGACGGGCCTGAAGGGCCTCTGGGATGCGGGCAAGCTCGCGGTTGTGCGCGGCGTCGGCTACCCAGAACAGAACTACAGCCACTTCAAGTCGATGGCCATCTGGGAAGCCGGGGACCCTCAATTGAAGCTCGACAACGGCTGGCTCGGCCGGACGCTTGACGCCATGGAGTCGCAGCAGCACGACCCCTTCTTTGGCTTCAACGTCGGCAAATCGACCCCCCCGGAGCTGCGCGCCGAGCGCGTCTCCATCCCGTCCGTGCAGAACGAAGCGGACTATGGCTTCAAAGTGAAGGGCAAGGCCGTGGAGCCGTCCGACGCTCGCAGCGGGACCCTGGTAAAGCTTTATGAGCAGTACCCGGCGAACTCCCGCTACGGCGTGCTACTCGAAACGACCGCCGACACCGCCGTCAAGAGTTCGCTACAACTCGCCACCGTCGCCGCCAAGTACAGGCCGGCCGTGAAGTATCCGGATTCGAGCTTCGGCTCCGGCCTTTCGCTGCTCGCCGAGACAATTGTCGGCGGGCTCGGCATCCGCGTTGGCCACATCACGCTGGGCGGCTTCGACACCCATAGCAAGGAAGCCGAAGAACACAGCGCCCTGATGACGACGCTCGACGAGGGCCTCACCGCCTTCTACCAGGACCTGGCCGCCCAGGGCCGCGCCGATGACGTGCTCGTCCTCACCTGGAGCGAATTCGGCCGCCGTGTCCAGGAAAACGCGAACGGCGGCACGGACCACGGCTCCGCCAGCGTCATGTTCGCGCTCGGCAACGGCGTGCAGCGCGGCTTCTATGGCGACCAGCCGAGCCTCACGAAGCTGATCGACAACGGGAACCTCTCGTTCACGACGGACTTTCGCTCGGTCTACGCGACGGTCATCGAAAAGTGGCTCGGTACGCCCAGCGCACCGCTGATGGGCCAGCAGTGGCCGACGCTCGGCTTCATCAAAGCGGCGTAGGTGTTGCTGACCAGCAATGGCCGGCCGAAACTTTCAGGCGGGCGTCCGATTGCGTGCAAAGAGGAAGAGCGCGACGGCGAGGGCCAGGACGACCCCCCCGTTGACGCCAAGGTCGATCATGAGGTGGTTGAAGGACTCGTCCCCTACCTTGCCAAGCGTCGTCTGAGCGCCGATCGCCAGGATGCGCCGCGTAGCGGAAATGATGCCGATGTAGAGGAACGGCTCCAACGACGTAACGCCCGTTTCCAGGTAACTCCGGACGGTGCCAAGGACCTCAAGAATGATGAGGACGAGCAGCAGGTCGTTGATGAAGACAATCAGGGCGAGCGGAAAGTCGCCACCGAAGTCCCGCACGAAGGTGGTCACCGAATATGCCACCATCGACACGGCCGCGACCAGAAACAGCGCGCCCACGAGCCAGTAAATCAGTTTGTCGGCGAACTCGAGCCAGCGCTTGCCAACTCCGTCAAGGATGGGCCGCGTTCGCGGCCGGGTATCATGGGCCATCGCTTCGAAGCGTAACGCCGGCACCCGTTGGCGCCAGCCCGAGTGAGGCGCTTAGCTTCAGGGTCCGCCGGGCGCGCGCTTTCTGCGCTTCCTATGTCCCCAGCGCGGCCGCCGCCGTACCATCCAGCGATATGCCCACCAAGTTCGCCGCTGGCGTCGATATCATCGAAATCGACCGCGTTGCCGACGTGATCGCCCGCCACGGGGATCGCTTTCTCAACCGCATCTACACCCCGGACGAAATCACCCATTGCCGCGGCCGGGTGCACGAACTGGCCGCACGTTTCGCCGCCAAGGAAGCCGTGATGAAGGCCCTTGGCACAGGCGTCCGCGGCGTTGGCTGGAAGGATATCGAAATCCTCCCGAACCGCCGCGGTAAGCCACTCATCTTCCTCTACAACCGGGGCGCCGGGCGGGCCGAGCGGATCGAGATGCGCGGCCTCGAAGTGAGCCTCACTCACTCGAAGGAGTACGCGATCGCCATGGTCGTTGGCGAACGCGCCCTCACCGAGAACGAGGACACCCCGCGCCGCGGCGAAGCCGCTCTTCAGCTCATCCGCGAAGGGGGCCTGCGATGAAACTCGTCTCCGTCGCTGAAATGCGCGCCCTCGAAGCCGCGGCCGTCGCGGCGGGCACATCTGAGCGTCAACTGATGGAGGAAGCGGGCCTCGCGGTCGCGCAGGAAGCATGGATGCTCCTCGGCACGCTCGAAGGGCGCCGCATCCTCGTCCTCGTTGGCCCCGGCAACAACGGCGGCGATGGCATTATCGCCGGCCGCCACCTCTTCGATTGGGGCGCCGATGTGGTGCTCTACACGCCCCGCAAACGCCGCGACGAGTCGCTTATCGCCGACCTCGCACCGCGCGAAATGACCATCCTCGCCGGCGAAGACGATCCCGCCTTCGAAACCCTGACCGAGGCCCTGGCCAGCTCCGATTGCGTGATCGACGCCCTCCTCGGCATCGGCCAGGCCCGCCCGCTCGACCCTACCGAGCCGGTCGCTCTGGCCCTCGAGAAGCTCCGCGCCGCCCGCGCCGGCTATGCGCCGCCGAAGATTGTCGCCGTCGATCTGCCGACGGGCGTGAACGCCGATACCGGCGCCGTTGACCCATTGGCCGTGGCGCCCGACCTCACCGTCACCTTTGGGCTGCCCAAGATCGGGATGTATCAGTCGCCCGCGAGCGGTTTCATCGGCCGCGTCCAGGTGATCGAAATTGGCATCCCGAAAGCGGCGATGGACGGCGTGAAGCTGGAGCTGCTCACCGCTCGCTGGGCGAAGGGCGCGCTCCCGGCCCGCCCAGAGGACGCAAACAAAGGCACGTTCGGCAGGGTCCTCGTCGTGGGCGGGTCCCGGCGATACCTGAGCGCTCCCCGGCTCTCGGCCACGGCCGCGCTCCGGGCCGGGGCCGGGCTCGTCACGATCGCCTGCGACGAAGCCCTCATCGCGCCACTCGCATCCGGCCTCCCCGAAGCTACCTGGCTGCCTCAGCCATCGACGCCCGACGGGCAACTCGCGGGCGAAACCGCCGTCGCCCTTCGCAATGAGTGGCGGCAGTTCGATTCGGCCGTCATTGGCCCTGGGATGGGCAACGGGGATGGCGTTCGGGCCTTCCTCTGGGCGGCACTGCCGGACATCGCCGCCGACCTCCCGAAGGGCGCCGTCTTCGATGCCGACGCCCTCAACGCCCTGGCCATGATCCCTGACGCCGCTGAACGGCTCCCGGCCAACGCCGTCCTCACTCCACACCCCGGCGAAATGGCCCGCCTGCTCGGGACCACCGTCGCCGGCATCCAGTCCCGCCGGATGACGGCCGCGCAGGAAGCGGCGAGCAAGTTCGGGTGTGTCGTCGTCCTCAAGGGCGCCGCCACCGTCGTCGCCGCCCCGGATGGCCGCACGAGCCTGAGCCCGTTCGCGAACCCGTTGCTGGCCACGGCTGGCAGCGGCGATGTCCTCGCTGGCGTGATTGCCGCCTACCTGGCCCAGGGTGTGGAGCCGTTCAGCGCGGCCTGTCTCGGCGTCTACGTGCATGGCGGAGCGGGCGAAGCGCTGCGTGAGGAGTACGGCGACGCTGGCCTGCTGGCGAGCGAACTCGCCCACCGTCTGCCCCGCGCCGTGAAGGAGCTACGGGCGCCCTGATGCTATACTTGGCTCAACCCCGGCTGGTTCCTGTGAGGTGCTCGTGAGCAGCAGACGTGTCGTTGTTACCGGACTTGGGATGATTACCCCGCTCGGCCACAACGTCTGCGATAACTGGGAGGCGCTGATTGCCGGGCGTTCCGGCACGGCCCGGATCACCCACTTCGACCCCACCCGCTATGAGTCCCAGGTTGCGGGCGAGGTGAAGGATTTCGACCCAACGAAGTTCATGGACCGCAAGGATGCGCGGCGCATGGACCGCTTCGCCCAATTCGCCACCGTGGCCGCCAACGAGGCGCTCAAGCAGAGCGGCTTCGTCATCACGCAGGAGAATGGCCCGCGCGTCGCGACGATCATCGGCACGGCTCACGGCGGCATCATGACGGCCCTCGCCGAATACGATGTGCTTCGCGAAAAGGGGCCGGGGCGCGTGAGCCCGTTCGTCGTGCCGATGATGCTTTCCGATATGGCCTGCGGGAACGTGAGCATCCGCCTGGGCGCGAAGGCGATGAACTACAGCCTCGTAAGCGCCTGCGCCTCGGGCGCCGATAGCATTGGCGAGGCGGCGAACATCATCCGCCGGGGCGACGCCGATGTCGCTATCGCTGGCGGCGCCGAGGCCCCGATTACGACACTCTCCGTGGCCGGCTATTCAGCCGCTCGCGCCCTCGGTTCGAACAACGAAAACCCCTCCCAGGCGTCCCGTCCGTTCGATGCCCGGCGCAACGGGTTCATCATCGCCGAAGGTTCGGGGATGCTCGTCCTTGAAGCTGAAGAGCACGCCCGTGCTCGCGGCGCGAACATCCTCGCCGAACTGGCGGGCTATGGCGCGACCAGCGACGCGTTCCACATCACGCAGCCCGGCGAGCATGGCGAAGGCGCCGCCCGCGCGATGACCACCGCCCTCCAAAAGGCCGGCCTCGCCCCGGACGACATCCAGTACCTCAACGCCCACGGCACCTCCACCCCGCTGAACGACAAACTCGAAACGGTCGCGATCAAGCGGGCATTCGGCGACTATGCCTACTCCCTCCCAATCAGCTCGAGTAAGTCGATGACCGGCCACCTGATGGGCGCGGCCGGCGCGATCGAGGCGATTGTCTCCGTCCTCGTCATCCAGAACGGCGTCATCCCGCCGACCGTGAACTACGAGGTCCCGGACCCGGATTGCGACCTCGATTACGTCCCGAACGTGGCCCGCTCGGTGACCGTCGATGCGGTGATGAGCAACTCCCTCGGCTTTGGCGGGCACAACGCCAGCCTCGTCTTCCGCCGGTACCTCCCATGACTTCCGTGGCCGTTGCTCCCCTCTCCCGCATGGCCGGGGGAGGGGCCGGGGGTGAGGGCCGCCCCCGCTGGCGTCTCCCGGACCCCGCTACCCACGCCGAACGCGTCCCCCGCTTCCCGGCGGTGGTGGCCGATGTCCTCGCCTCACGCGGCATCACCACGCGCGAACAGGCCGACCGCTTCTACAAGCCTCATCTCAACCCGGAGCATGACCCGCTCCTCCTGCCCGGCATGCTGGAAGCGATTGAGCGCACCCGGCGTGCTATCGAGAACCACGAGACCATCGCCCTCTTCGGGGATTTCGACGTGGACGGCATCACCT
>JANXYE010000608.1 GCA_025350285.1 Chloroflexota bacterium | reverse complement strand
GCGTTATGGCACATAAGAAAGGTGTCTCGAGTTCCAAGAATGGACGCGACTCGCAGTCGCAGCGCCTCGGCGTTAAGAAGTTCGATGGTGAAGTGGTGCAGCCGGGCGCCATCATCCTCCGCCAGCGTGGGACGCGGTTCCACCCGGGGAACAATGTCGGCCTCGGCCGCGACTACACGATCTTCGCCCTCATCAATGGGCTGGTGAAGTTCGAGCCGTACGCGAAGGGCCGCCGCAAGAAGATCAGCGTTTACGCGGCCGCCGCCGCGAGCTGAACGCCCCGAAGAGTCACAGGACAGGAGTCCCCGGATGAAAGATACCATCCACCCGAAATACGAATCCGCCCAGATCAAGTGTGCTTGCGGCAACATCATCCAGACGCGTTCGACGCGCCAGACGGCGATGCATCTGGACGTTTGCAACGCCTGCCACCCGTTCTACACGGGCGAACAGCGGATCATCGACACGGCGGGCCGGGTTGAGCGGTTCAACCGGCGGTTCCAGCGATTGGGCCAGTAGGTCCCACGCAGCTAGACTCAGAGGGCGTCCTTCGCGGGAAGGTCGCCCTTTTTGCGTTATGGCGAACGAACCGGCGTCCCTTCCACCAAGCATCGAGAACCTCTACTTCGGCGGACAGGCTGTGGTGGAGGGCGTCATGATCCGCGGGCCACGGCACATGGCAGTGGCTGTCCGGCATCCCAAGGGCCACATCGTAAAGCACGCCGAGAAGCTGAGTGGCATCTACACGGGCGGCTTGCGCAAGGTGCCACTGGTCCGCGGCATGATCGTGCTGTGGGAAACGATGGCCTTAGGCATGCGGGCGCTCTCGTTTTCGTCACGTGTCGCCTTCGAAGAGGAAGACGAATCGGGCAAGCCAGCCGAGTTCCCGGAGAAGGTGTTCTGGGGGACGATGGCGTTGGCTCTCGTTTTCGTCGTTGGCATCTTTTTTGCCGGGCCAATCCTGATAGCGAACCTGCTCGAACGCATCGACGTGCCGCGTGCGGGCATCGTGGCGGTGGAAGCCGTCGTCAGGCTGCTCTTCTTCATTGCCTACATCGCGCTCATTGGGCGGATGAAGGAGATCAAGCGGGTCTTTCAGTACCACGGGGCCGAACACATGACGATCCACGCCTACGAAGCCGGCAAGGCGCTGATCCCGGCCGAGATTCGGAAGTTCCCGAAGGAGCACCAGCGTTGCGGGACGAGCTTCCTGCTCGTGGTGATCGTCGTCGCCTTCTTCGCCTTCTTCGCGTTCGACCTGCTGGTGGACGAAGGGATCGTGGTGCGGCTTGCGTCGCGGGTGGTGCTCATCCCGTTCATCGCGGGGCTGAGCTACGAAATCCTGCGGTTCGGGGCGCGGTTCAACACGAACCCCGTGGTGCGAGGAATGTTCGTGCCAAACATCCTCCTTCAGGCGCTCACGACGAAGGTTCCGGACGACAGCCAGATCGAAGTAGCGATCGCGTCGTTTCAGGCGGTGCTTGAGGTCACGGCGGAGCCAGCAAGCGCGGTCTAACTTCCTGGCGGGCGGACGTGGACGGTCCGGCAACCCGTCCGCTAGCATCGATCGATGGAAGACTTTTACGTCCGCGAAGGCTTGAACGTCCGCGCCTACGACGCGCGCGGGTCGATCGACGAACGCTCGATCCGCGGGGACGTTGCCTTTCTCGTTCGGCTCCTGCGACCCGCTGATGGCTCAATTCTTGAACTGGGATGTGGTACGGGACGCGTGGCCATCGCCCTCGCACGTGAGCGTTTCCGGGTAGTAGGGCTGGACATCTCGCGGCCGATGCTCGCGCGGGCACGCGAGAAGACGGCGGGCGAGCGCCAGGCCATTCAGAAGCGGCTGCGGTTCGTACAAGGCGACATGGCCAACTTCGACCTGGAAGAGCAATTCCAGGCCGTCGTCATCATGTTTCGTTCGTTCCAGATGTTGCAGACGCCGGAGGAGGAGCGTGCCTGCCTGCTGAACGCCTGCCGGCGCCTCCAGCCGGGTGGACGTCTCGTAGTGAACATCTTCGACCCCTGGCTGGATGGTCTGACACCCGGGCCTGCGGAGGTCGAGGGTCTGTTCGGCACTCGTGGCGTGGCGCGCGACGCGGTCTCAGGAAACGGCGTGGAGGTGGAGGTCCTTTCGCACCTCAACCAC
>JANXYE010000062.1 GCA_025350285.1 Chloroflexota bacterium | reverse complement strand
GGAAGAGTTGGCCGCGGAGCCCGGCAAGGAAGCCGTAAAAGCTCTCCTTGCCGACCGACTCCAGGTACTGGCTGTCCGCTTCGAAGAAACTGCCCTGGTCCGGCCGTCGCCCAAGCATCCTCTACCCCCGGGAATACCGATCACTCACATGACCCTATCCCCGGAGCCTTCGCGCTACCCCTTTTCGGCCGCACTCCTAGGCTGCCCCCGGATCCCGAGCGCAGGAACATCGCGGCCAGCAGACTCAAGGCGACGCCAATCACGCTGACCTCGGGGGAGCGGCATACCGTTGACGATGCCATTCGGTCGCACTGCTCCCACCAGGGATGGGCGCTGGGGGCGCTAAATGTCCGAACGGAGCACGTGCACGTCGTGGTCTCGGCGAGCGCGTCATCTGAACGCGTGATGAACGCGCTCAAGTCGTATGCCACCCGCGCTCTGCGGGATGTCGATCCGGAGGCCCGCACGACGCCCGTCTGGTCCCGGCACGGAAGTACGCGGTACCTGTGGACGGACGACGACCTGGCCTCAGCGTGCGTGTATGTGATGGAGGGTCAGACGGACCGGCGCGAGCCGACCGCGGGCTGAGGCGGGTAAGCGCCGGGCCGATGCTACAGGGCCTGGCCGCCCCTCCCTGTCGGTCGCGGTGCTGAGACGGCCGCGCCGCCAAGTCTCGCGCTTCACGTAACGCGCCGGAAACGTATACACTTTTGCAACGGCTTCGTCGGGGAGTCGCGGCTTACCGGTCGCGGCCCCTTTTGCCTCCAGTCCTTCCCTCTGCCTACGGCCGGCGGAAGGACAGCCACGACCGAATGGCGTGGCGGGCACCGGACACCCCTTACCGGGGTCCCAACCGGGTACAAATTCACAGGCCGCGGATAACCCACCCCATGACCCGTATGACTGGCGCCCAAATCACGCTGGAAACGCTCCAGCGGGAGGGGGTCTCCCACATCTTCGGCTACCCCGGAGGCGTGGTCCTGCCCCTCTACGACACGCTCCCCCAGTTCCCGGCGATCAAGCACATCCTCGTCCGCCACGAACAGGGCGCGGCCCACATGGCGGACGGCTACGCCCGCGCGAGCGGCCGCATGGGCGTCTGCCTTGGCACCTCGGGGCCCGGCGCGACGAACCTCGTGACCGGCATCTGCACCTCGTGGATGGACTCGACGCCCGTCTTTTCGCTGACCGGCAACGTGGCCCGCACACTCCTCGGCAAGGACGGCTTCCAGGAAGCGGACATCACCGGCATCACCCACTCGATCACGAAGCACAACTACATGTGCATGAACGCTTCGGAGATCGCGCTGTCGATCCGAGAGGCGGCGCACATCTGCACCACGGGGCGGCCTGGCCCGGTGCTGGTCGACATTCCGAAAGATGTGTTCCAGGAAACAGCCGAGTTCGATTACCCGGAGCAGGTGAGCCTGCGCGGCTACAAGCCGACGATCGAAGGCCACGCGGGAATGATCCGCCGGGCCGCTGAACTGATCGACCAGGCGAAGCGCCCGATCATCATCGCGGGCCACGGCATCATCTGGGGCGAGGCCAGCAACGAGCTGATCGCGCTGGCGGAGAAGGCCCAGATCCCCGTGATCACGACCTTCCTCGGGATTGGCGGGTTCCCCGAGTCGCACGTCCTCAGCTATGGCTGGCTCGGCATGCACGGGATGTTCTACGCGAACATGGCGGCCGACGGCGCGGACCTGGTTATCGGCATCGGTATGCGCTTCGACGACCGCGCGATGGGGCGCTTCAAGGACTTCAACCCGACCGCCAAGATCATCCACATCGATATCGACCCGGCGGAGATCCAGAAGAATTTCAAGACGCACGTGCCGATCGTCGGCGACGCGAAGAACGTGCTCCCACGGCTGGCAGCCGAGGTGAAGCAAACGACCCACCCCGAGTGGATCAGGTGGATCGACCAGCAGCGCGAGGAGCACCCGAGCCTGCACATCCGCGAGAGCCGCCGGATGCTTCCGCAGTACGTGGTGCGCAGCATCTACGAGGCCACGCAGGGCAACGCCACGATCGTGACGGGCGTGGGCCAGCACCAGATGTGGGCCGGCCAGCATTACTTCTACAAGCGGCCGCGCCAGCTCATCACCTCGGGGGGGCTGGGCACGATGGGCTTCGAACTGCCGGCCGCCATCGGCGCGCAGGTGGCGAAGCCGGACGACGAGATCTGGGCGATCTGCGGCGATGGCAGCTTCCAGATGACGCTCCAGGAGATGGCCGTCCTCGTCGATGAGCAGCTTCCCGTGAAGTTGGCCATCTTCAACAATGGCTATCTCGGCATGATCCGGCAGTGGCAGGAACTGTTTTACGACAAGAACTACAGCAGCTCCGGGATCTCCCAACCGGACTTCTGCAAGCTGGCCGACGCCTACGGCATCCGCGCGATCCGGGTCGAGCACAAGAACGAGGTCGAATCCGCGATCAAGGAAGCGCGCGCCCACAAGGGGCCGATCCTTGTGGACTTTCAGATCGACCAGGAAGAGAACGTCTGGCCGATGGTGCCCGCTGGCGCTTCGCTGGCCGAGACGGTCGAAGGCCCCGCCGCGGAGTTGGCGCGATGATCCCCGACTCGAACGGCTCTCGGCCGAGACTGAACAAGCACACCGTAGTCGCGATCGTGGAGGACAAGCCGGGCGTGCTCATGCGCGTTTCCAGCCTCTTCCGGCGTCGCGGCTTCAACATCGAATCGCTTACGGTGGGCCGCAGCGAAGAGAAGGGTCTGAGCCGGATCACCATCGTCGTCGATGGCGAGAGCGCCCCGATCGAGCAGGTGGAGAAGCAGCTCTACAAGCTCATCGACGTGATCAAGGTCACGGACCTTTCCCACGAAGACATGCTGGCGCGCGAACTGGCGCTGATCAAGGTGCGGGCGAACAACGTGAACCGGCACGA
>JANXYE010000567.1 GCA_025350285.1 Chloroflexota bacterium | reverse complement strand
TGGCGCCGGATCTGCCCTTGAGGCGGCTGGCGCCTAAACCAGGTGAACTATGGATCCAAACGTCATGTTGCTTCGCCTCAAGCGGCTCGCCCGACTCGACACCACCGTGTTCGACGAAGTGCGAGACGACGCCCGTGAACTGATCCCCTCGCTGCTCGTGGTAGTCGTCAGTTCCCTCCTCGCCGGCGTCGGCGCGTGGCTCTGGCTCGCGCTCGTTGGCCACGAAGGGCTGAAGATCGACTTCGGCAACGTGTTCATCAAGATCATCCTCGTCGGCACGATCTTCAACGTCGTCCTCTGGGGCTTCTGGGTGGCCGTCACCTACGCCGTGCTCACGGGCTACTTCAAGGAACAGTGCGATATCCAGGCGCTTTTCCGCACGATGGGCTACGCCGCGTTCCCCCTGGCGCTCACGTTCTTCATGCTCATCCCCGGAATTAGCTTCGGCATCGGGCTGGCGGCACTCGTGCTCTGGTTCGTCATGAGCATCTACGCCGTCCAATCGACGACGAGCGCCCACTCCGATCATGTCATCATGTCCAACGCCCTTGGCTTCGCGGTCTTCGCGATCATCATGGCGTTCATGGCCCGCAGCTCCGGCATCACGACGGGAGTCTTCGTCAACACCGAGAACAGCTTCTCCGCTGGACACGGCGCGCTGATCAAGGGTGAGTACTACAAGGTCGATACCGGCAGCATCAACCTTGGCGGCGTCAGGAACTGACCCATCCCGCGGCGCGCGAGGCGGTTCCCGGCCTGATCCGGTAGCCTGAGCGGCTACGATGCATGCACGCGCCATCCGCCGGAACATCGCGCTCTTCTACGCGAACTCGTTCATGGTCAGTTTCCTGCTCTGGGGCGGCATCTGGCTCAAGTACCTGATCGTCGATCGCGGGCTGGAGCTGCGCTGGATCCTGCTCATGGACCTGCCCTTTTGGCTCGTCGTGGCCGCGCTTCAGGCCCCCACCGGGGCGCTGGCCGACCACATCGGCCGGAAGCGCGTGATCGCCCTCTCCGGCGTGCTCTACTCCGTCACAATCCTCGGCTTCGGCTTCACCACCAACTACTGGATGCTGTTCGCGGACTATGTCCTCTGGGGCGTGGCCCAGGCCACCCAATCCGGCGCCGACCAGGCCCTCCTCTACGACACGATGAAGCACGGCAAGCAGGAGAAGCGCTTCCAAAAGGTAGCCGGCCGCGGGTTCGCTCTCGGGCTCGGCGCCGCGACCGTAAGCCTCGCCCTTGGCGGTTGGGTCGCCCACCTGACGAGCCTCGCGTTCGTCGTCCAGATCAGCGCCGTCTTCCCGCTCATCGGCGCAGTGATAGCGATGTCGATGGTCGAGCCGCCCGTCGCCCGCCAGATCGAACGGCACTACTGGCGGGATATGGGCGATGCCTTCTCGTTCGCCTGGGCCACACCCCAGGTGCGCTACACGCTGCTCCTCGGCGGACTCTTGATGACCGCCACCTTCGGGCCGGTCGTCCTCGTGCAGCCCTTCCTGCTCGCCTTCGACACGCCGGATTCTCTTTTCTCCGTGCTCCAGGTGCCGTTGCGGCTCCTGGCCGTCGGCGGTTCCCTCGCCGCCTTTTGGGTGTCAGCGCGGTTGGGAGTCCCGAAGCTCCTTCTGCTCGCCTGCTCGACGGCGATCGGCGCCTATTTCGGCCTCGCCTTCATCGATAGCCCCGTCGCGTTCGCCTTCTTCGCGCTGCCGGCCGTCGTCCAGGGGCTCTTCAACCCGGCCATCAGCGCCCATCTGAACGAGCGCATCCCAAGCGAAAAACGGGCAACCGTCCTTAGCCTGATGCCGCTCATCTTCGCCCTGCAAGTCGCTTTCTTCGAACCGCTGCTCGGGTTTTTCGCCGATTCACTCTCGCTCTTCTGGGCCTTCGGCTTCGCCGGCGCGTACTGCCTCGTGCTCATGCCGCCGGTCATGATCCTCTGGCGGCGCGCGCACGGGGTGATCTCTAAGTTGGAGTTGAAGCCCATCGTCGAACCGGCCGTGACGCCGGGGGCCTGAGCCGAGCGTGTGCGCGTTGGGGCAGACGGAGCTGCCCGGCTCCTATGCCGCAATCTCGAGTTGGTGGCCACGCTCGACACCGGCGGCCGCGCCCGCAGGCAGTTCGACAACGCCCTTCGCACCCTTGCCGCCGAACGCTACGCCCACCCAAGGCGGCACCCTGCGCGAGACCTTCGTCACTCGCAGGTCGCCGTCATAGAACACCGCGTCGATGGGGAAGAGCATGAACATCATGTGGATGGACGCGCACGGCCGGATGTCGAGACCTTGCCCGTCCTCCAGCCGCCGACGCAACATCAAGCCGCGGAAACGGCTCCAGTAGGAATCGGCGATGGCCGCCCGAGGGGCGATCGCCTGGCCGGTCGTGACATTCGTGATCGTTGCCATGCGCGTTACTCCTGCCCTAGAAGCCGTTCTTCACCTGGATCACCGCCGGCCCGCCGATGACGATCATGATCGAAGGGAAGATGAAGAGCACCAGCGGGAACACCATCTTCACTGGCGCCTTGAACGCCTGCTCCTCGGCCTTCTGGCGGCGCTTCACGCGCAGCACGCCGGTTTGCACGCGGATAACGGCGCCAATGGAGATGCCCATCGCCTCCGCCTGGATGACAGCGTTGATCAGGCTGCGGAGTTCCTCCACACCGGTCCGCTCGGTAAGGTCCGTCAGCGCCTCGCGGCGGCTGCGGCCCACCGAGATCTCGCGCATGGTCCGCGTCAGCTCCTCGGCGAACGGGCCTTTGACCTTTTCGATAACCCGGTTGAACGCGGCGTCTATTCCCAGGCCGGCCTCCACGGAGGCGGTGATGAGGTCGAATGCATCCGGCAGCGACCGCCAGATGGCCTTCTTACGCTTCTTGATTCGCCCAAGCAACCAGAACCGTGGCATATATGCGCCCATCGCCAGGAGGATGACGTAGTAGATGAACAACGTCGTCACGCTCGTACCGCCAGCCGCCAGGAGGACCACCATCAGCAGCGGAAACGCCCCCATCGTCACGCCCACGATGAGCATGAACTGGCCCGTTGAAATCTTCAGGCCAGCCTGGATGATCGCCGCATCGATGCGGTCCGACATCGTTGAGGGCAGCATCCGGTTGAACCGGTTACCGATGTTCAGGGCCATTGGTCGCAGCACGCGTTGCCCGAAGCCCGCGCTCGCGTCGGGCAGGGCCGCACGTTGCGGCCGTTGCGACCGCAGGCCACCCAGCCGCGATTCAAGTTCGGCCGATTGAGGGGTGCGATAGAGCAGCCCGTACGCCATCAGCGTCACGCACATGAAGGTGCCGAGCGCAATCAGAATCTCCACCGTTACACCTCGATATTCACGATTTTTCGAATAACCATGAAGCCCAAGAACTCCAGTGTGAGCGCCGCCCCAATCATCATCCGGCCGAGGCTGTCCGTGAATAGCAGCTTCACAAAGTCCGGGCTAACGACCAGGAAGACCCCCACCAACGCGATCGGGATGCCGCCGATGACATAGCCGCTCATGCGCTGCTGCGATGTCAGCGTCCGAATTTCGTTCCGGATGCGCTCCCGCTCGCGCATCGTTTGAGCCACGTTGTCGAGGATCTCGGCCAGGTTCCCGCCGACAGACCGCTGGATCATGATCGCCGTGATCACGATGTCGAAGTCCGAGCTGCCTACCCGGCCATTGAGCGCCGTCAGCGACTTCTCGACGCTTGATCCCATCGCGGTATCGCGCATAGTGCGGCGAAGTTCGATCGCGAGCGGCGCCTGGAGCTGTTCCGTCGCCGATTCCATCGCCTGGAGAAGTCCGAAACCGGCGCGCAGCCCGCTCCCGAGCATCTGCAGGAACTCCGCGAGCTGTGATTCCATCTTGCGCTGGCGGGCGCCGATCTTCCGCTTCACCCACACGCCGACGATCCAATAGCCGACAGGCGCGAAAAGCAGGGCGATCAAGAACTGACCCGTGAGCAGCATCCCAATCGCGACCAGCGCGGCCGCGACACCGATCCGGATCATGAAGTATTCGCGCACGTTCAGGCTCAAACCGGAGCGTTCGAGCTGGGCCCTCCAGCGCTGGACCACGTTCGCTGAGACCAGGTTCACGCCGCCGAAGTTCACACTCGCTCGCTTCCGCAGGTTGAACAACGAGCCCACGATGGGCGCCGAACTGATCGCTACTTCCGCGTTCCGCAAGCGTGACAGGCGAGCGGCCGGGGTGGCCGAACCCGCGACGCCGAACCCGGCGAAGTAGAGGGTAAAAGCGGCGATACAAGCCCCTGTGGAGAGAGCCGCAAACAACGTCAGCATGTCACCACTCCCTGTTCTTGCCTGCGAAGAGGTGGGTCGGCAGCTCGATCCCCGCGAGCGCAAACTTCGCCACGAAGCTCGGGCGAATGCCGGTGGCCTGCATGGAGCCATGGACTTTGCCGTCGCTGTCCACGTGGTCGAGCTTGTACAGGAAGATGTCCTGGAGAGTGACCGTCTCCCCTTCCATGCCACTCACCTCCGTCACGTGCGTGACCTTGCGCGAGCCGTCCTGCAAGCGCTGCACCTGGATGAAGACGTCGATCGCCGCCGCGACCTGTTCGCGGATGGCGCGCGCTGGCAGATCCATGCCCGCCATCAGCACCATGTTCTCCATGCGCGCCAGGGCGTCTCGCGGAGTGTTCGCGTGGATGGTCGAAATCGACCCGTCGTGGCCGGTGTTCATGGCCTGGAGCATGTCGAAGCACTCTTCGCCGCGGACCTCGCCAACGATGATCCGGTCCGGCCGCATGCGCAGGCAGTTGCGGACGAGATCACGCTGCTTTATCTGGTTCTTACCTTCGATGCTGGCGGGGCGGGCCTCGAGCGTGATGACGTGTTCTTGCTGGAGCTTGAGTTCGGCCGGATCTTCGATCGTGATGATCCGCTCGGTGTTCGGGATGAACGCCGATAGCGCGTTCAGGAGCGTCGTCTTACCGGTGCCCGTGCCGCCGCTCACGATGATGTTCATATGCGCCCGCACGCACATCGCCAGGAACTCCGCCGTCTCGTCGCTCAACGACCCAACGGAGATGAGGTCCGCCATCCGCATCCTGTCCGAACGGAACTTTCGGATGGTGATCGTCGGCGCCTTCGGCGATGCCGGTGGGATGGTGATGTTGACGCGCGAGCCATCCGGCAGGCGGGCGTCCACCATCGGGCTCGATTCGTCGATCCGGCGGCCGAGTGGCGCCACAATGCGCTCGATAATCCGCATCATGTGCGCGCGGTCTCGAAAGCGGGCCGGGCTACGGAAGATGCGACCTTCCTGCTCGTAG
>JANXYE010000547.1 GCA_025350285.1 Chloroflexota bacterium | reverse complement strand
GACCGCTCCGTAGCCGTCGTGGCTGGGATGCCCCCGTTGCATCGCCAAGGATTCAGGACCTCGCCGCGGGTTCGCCGCAACGAGAAGGGCCGCCAGCTGGCGGCCCGTCCCGGGTTAGTAAAGTCTCGCCCGCCTTAGCGGCGGCCGGGCCCGCCGCCGCTGATGATGCGCAGGATGAAGAGGAAGAGGTTGACGATGTCGAGGTAGATACCGAGGGTAAGGACCACGGCATTGCCCATCGTGTCCGGGGCGTACTTCGCGCGGTTCACATCGAAGATGAGCAGCGCGCTGAAGAGCAGCGCACCCCCCCAACTGAGGATGCCGTACATGACGCTGCCGCCGACGAAGATGTTGACGATCATGGCGACGAGCAGCCCGAGCAGCCCGACGAATAGATACGGCTGCCAGGAACTGAGGTTGCGCTTCGTAACGAGAGCGAAGCCGCCAAGGCCGGCCGTCATCGCGCCGGTGACGACGCCAGCCTGGAGCACAGCGGTGCCCATTCCGGCATTCACGTAGGCCGCGACCAGCGGGCCGATCGTCATGCCCGAAACGAAGGCGAACGCGTAGAGCAGCACCATATTGATGCCCTCTTTTTCGCGCAGGCCCTGAACCGCGAACATCAGGCCGATCTGGACGATGAACAGCGGCAGGATCCAGCCGCTGCCGATCTGCGCGCCGACAACGCCGCCGACCGATGCGAATACCAGCGCAAAAGCGAGCAAGCCGAAGACTTTGCCGAGCAAGCCACTGGAGAGCTTGCTGAGCGCCCCGGTCTGCGTCCGCTGGGAGGGGAAGTACGACACCTGTGGGTCTCCTGTTTCCGTGCGCACCCGTTCGCGCACACGGGCAGTTTATCACGCCGCGTAACGGGCCAACGGGGACGAGGGTAAAGGACTCAGGACGCAGGCGCCCAAGCAGCGAGCTGCCTGAGCCGCCGCTCCCTCTCGGTCGCGCTCCTGTCCGGCGTGGGACCGGCGCTCCGAACTCAGGACTGGGCACTCGGAACTCGGAACTGCCTTTACCTCTGACTGCACCGCCCGGCTGGTATACTTCGTCGCACGGAGGTATCCAAACCTAACGATGAACATTCTCAAGACGACCGTGCTGCTTGCCGCGCTCACGGGCCTGCTCGTGGCCATGGGCTATCTCATCGGTGGCGTCGGCGGCATGGTCCTCTTCTTCGTAATCGCGGGCGCGATGAACTTCTTCGCCTACTGGTTCAGCGATAAGATGGCGCTGCGGATGGCCGGCGCCAAGGAAGCAACGGAAGCGCAGGAGCCACATCTCTTCGCGATGGTGCGCGAAATCGCCCAGCTTTCGAAGATGCCGATGCCCAAGGTCTACGTGATCAACACGGAATCCCCGAACGCGTTCGCAACCGGGCGCAACCCTGAGCACGCGGTGGTGGCCGTGACGACCGGTATCCGCGGCATCCTCAACGATCGTGAACTGCGCGGCGTGCTCGGCCACGAAATGGGCCACGTCAAGAACCGCGACATCCTCACCAGTTCGATCGTGGCGACGTTCGCTGGCGCGATCCAGATGATCTCGCAGGTGCTCATCTTCAGTTCGATGTTCGGCGGCCGGAGCGACCGCGACCGTAACCCGCTGCTCATTCTCGGCGCCGCGATCATCGCGCCCATCGCCGCGACGCTCATCCAGCTCGGGATCAGCCGCCAGCGCGAATATGCCGCCGACAAAACCGGCGCCGAAGTGACGGGCGACCCGGAGGCGCTGGCGAGCGCGCTCGAAAAGCTGCAGCGCGGCGTGGCCTACCGGCCAATGCAGGATTCGCCGGCACAGCAGGCGGTTTCAGCGCTCTACATCGTCAAGCCGTTCAGCGGCCAGGGGTTGATGTCGGGCCTCTTCAGCACCCACCCGCCGCTGGAGGACCGCATCGCGAAGCTCCGGGCGATGCGCACTGGGCCGCGCGCGACCACTCCGCTAGCCCCGCCCGTCGAGCGTGGCGGCGCAAACAAGGCGCGGCCCTTCTAGCCCAACCCGGACCCGCTGGTGCCTCTTCCGAGAGTGACTCGCGGCTCCGACAGCGCGGTGCCCACCCTCGTACAGCGAACCACGCGCACGCGTGACTGACCTGGCGTATGCTCCGCCGATTCGCCAAGGAGCCACGCACGTGAGCATCACCGATCAATTCCTCGTCACCGGCCGCACCGCCATCGTCACCGGAGCATCCTCGGGGCTCGGCGTGACCTTCGCCCATGTCCTCGCCGAAGCCGGCGCCAACGTCGTGCTGGCCGCTCGCCGCATCGACCGCCTGGAACAGGTGGCCACCGACCTGAGGGCGAATGGCGCGAACGTCCTCGTCCAGGAGTGCGATGTCTCCGATTCCGCGAGCGTCGCCGCCATGGTCGGCGCCTCCTGGGACCGCTTCGGGCGCGTGGACATCCTCGTAAACAACGCGGGCGTCGCCGCGGACGCGGGCGTCTTCCCGGAACGGATCGCGGACGATGTCTGGCTCAAGACGGTCGGCGTAAACCTGAACGGCCTCTTCTGGTGCTGCCGCGAAGTGGCCCAGCGTCAGCTCGCCGACGGCAAGGGCGGCTCGATCATCAACGTCGCCTCGATCATGGGGCTGTCCGCATCGCAGAACCTCGCCTCGGCCTACCAGGCGTCAAAAGGCGCGGTGGTCAACCTCACGCGCAACCTCGGCGTGAGTTGGGCCGACCGCGGCGTGCGCGTGAATTGCCTCGCCCCTGGCTGGTTCCCTTCGGAGATGACCGACCCGTTCTTTGCGGTCCCGGAGTTCAACGACCGCTTCAAGAACTCCGCGCCGATGGCGCGCTTCGGGCATCCAGACGAACTCGGCGGCGCCCTGCTCTTCCTCGCGAGCGACGCATCGAGCTTCGTCACCGGCCAGACGATCGTCGTGGACGGCGGCGTCTCGGCGGCCGGCGGGACAGCGTCGCTCTACCCGCCTGAGCTGTACGCCGCGCAGGCGCAGGTGATGGGCGAACTCGGCACGCCGATTCGGGCGAAGGCGTGAGGGGGTCGCTCTGGTGCTTCGGAAGACGAGCTTAAGAGAACACGCCAGCGACCTGCGTTCGTATGGCGGTCCAGTCACGTTCGGAGAGAGCGCCGACGACACGGAGGCCAGCAGATTCGGCCATCGCGAAGTAAGACCGAACGGCAGACGGCCGGTGCAAACCCGCTACCGCCCAGTCCACGAGTACGTGGTCGAACGCCGTGTCCGCACTCGTCAAGTTGCTGGTCACGATGGCGAGCACGCAGTCCGGCCGGGTGGCGTGGTACAAGGCACTTGAAACAACCACCGCGGGCCGCGACTTCGTCGCCACCGCGCCAGGAAACACCACCACGACGACGTCACCGGGGCTCGGCATCTACTTCCTCATCCTCGCCGAACCGGCGATGAGCTAAGCGCAGGCCGGCGGCCGTGAAGTCGCTGAGGTCTTCCTCAGACCACGCGTCGCTATACTCCAGACGCCCGTTGCCAGCGCACTTGAAGAGGATGAGCGAAGCAAGCTGGACCTGGTCGCCCGGCGTGAGGACGCTCACGAGTTGGTCATACAACTCCTCGACCGACATCCTCCCACCTCCGCCGGCTATCGTAGCACCCACGGGGCGCGAACCTGTGCCGCCGGGGACACCGCCGCACCGCGCCGCGGCGTAGGATGACGGCCGGTGAGCAACATGGACGTTGGACAACCGTCGTACGAAGAGTTGCGCGCGCGAGTGGCGGAACTCGAAGAGCGAGGTCGCGGGCGAGACGCGGCGTTGGAGATGGCGTCTGTAGAGAACGCGCGGCTCCTGGACGAGTTACAGCGGCGCGACCGCGAGGTCACTGCGGCCCTTGAGCGACAGACCGCCATGGCATCCGTGCTCGAGGCGATCAGCCGCTCCGCCTTCGACCTCGATGCCATCCTCAACACGCTGGTGGCAACGGCCGCGCGGCTGCTCGACGCCCCCTGGGTCATCATCAGCCGCGTGTTCCCCCCGGACGACCTCCGGGCGGTCGCCCACTTCGGCATGACGGAGGAGCAGCGGGCCTATTCAACGAGTTCGAACGCGGCGGGCGGCACCATG
>JANXYE010000544.1 GCA_025350285.1 Chloroflexota bacterium | reverse complement strand
CGCGACGAGAGCGCGCTCGCCGGGTTCGAGACGGCGGCCGGAGACGAAGGTCCCCGTTTCGGAGCCGAGGTCTTCCAGGTAGGGGCTGCCGGAATCGATCGTCAGGCGGGCGTGGCGCCGGGCGATGGAGACATGGTCGATGACGATGCTGTTTTCAGCGGAGCGCCCGATGACGGCCTGGGGCACATCGAGCGGATAGTCGCGCGTTTGGCCGTCGGGCGTCGTCACGCGCAGGGTGCCGTACTTCACGATCGAAAGCTCCGCCGAGGGGTAGGCGCAGAATACGAGGTTTCCGCCGTTCTCGCCCGTTCTTTCCGGCGGGGTCTTGTCGCTGGGCGCGGCGGCGGCGAAAAAGCGGGTAGACTTGCGCGATGGCCGAAGGAAACCAGTGCGGAGTCGACACGAGGCGCGGGATCGAGCTAACGGAGCGCTTCCTCGCGGCCGAGATTGCCCGCATGCGGGGCGGCGGTGTGCCTGTTGGCGAGGACGAGTACCGCGGCCTCTACGTGGCGGAAGCGGAAGCGGAACGTATCTTGCGGCGGCCCATAGGAGAGGCGGTTGGGCGTTCCGGATTGGGCGGACTCCGCGATGAGCTGGCTGCGTTGCGAGAGCGAGCTGAAGGGGAACTGGGCCGCGTCGCCGCCCTCAGGGACCTCACGGCTGAAGACCTCGGCTGCCTGCTTCTGTGCCTCGCATCCGAAACGGACTACGAGACGGAGCGGCTCATCGCTTACGCGCAGGACGACGTGAGCAAGCGCCGCCCGCGGGTGGACCTCGCGATGCGGCTCTTCGGCGGCGGGCGGGATCGGTTCGAATCCCCGTCGCCACTGCGCAAGCTGCGCCTGGTGCGGCTGCTGGAGGAACCGGGGCAGGCCCACACGCCGCTCATCGCCCGCCAGATCGCACTCGATCCGGGCCTGGCCGCCTTCCTCTGTGGCTCCTCCGCGTTGGCGGAGGCGATCGAGGCTCACTCGACGGCGGTCCTTGCGGGCGAATCGTTCGCACTACCGGCAGCGGAGGGGTGGGCGGCAATGCGGCGCCTGGCCGCGCTTCCACCGGCCGAGCGGCCCACGGTGGTGGCGCTGACGGGTGCGGACGCTGAACTGATCCGGAGGGCGGCGTTTTCGGTCCTCCCGCCGGTGGCTGGCGGGATGATCGAGGTGGACTTCCCGTCGCTCAAAGCCGCGGCGGGGCTCGAAGAAGCGTTCATGGTCGCCGCTCGAGAGGCCGCGCTGCGGGAGGCGACGCTGCTGCTGCGAGAGCTCGACGGGCTCACGCTGCGCGAGGCGACGGACCTCGCGACGCTTGCCGAACGCGAATCGTGGGCGAGACCGCTGGCCTTCGTGTCGCGTGAGGAGTTTCGCTGGGCCGGTGTCTGCCTGGCTGTCCCGGCCCTCGATTTCGAACAGCGCCGGGCCGAGTGGATCGTCGCGACCGGCGGCCGGGCGGACACCGAACCGATCGAGACAACGGCCGGACGGTTCCGGCTGACGACGGAGGACATTCGCCACGCCGCCGCACGGGCCAAGGGCATCGCCATGGCGCGGGACCCAGGGAGCGCGGCGTTACAACCGGACGACCTGTTGGCGGCGGCGCGTTCCCAATCGACGCCGATTTTAAGCGGGCTCGCGACAAAAGTGACGCCGCACCACCACTGGCCCGACATCGTCCTCGCGCCGGACACCATGGAGCAACTCCAGGAGATGTGCGGCCACGTGGAGCACCGCCACCTCGTCTATGACCTGTGGGGGTTCGACGAGAAGCTCGCGTCAAGCAAAGGGCTGATGTCGCTGTTCGCGGGGCAGTCTGGCACCGGAAAGACGATGGCCGCCGATGTGCTGGCCAACACGCTTGGGCTGGACCTGTATCGCATCGACCTGAGTGGTGTCGTGAGTAAGTACATCGGGGAGACCGAGAAGAACCTCGCCTCGGTGTTCAACGAGGCGGCGTCTTCGAACGCGATGCTCTTCTTCGATGAGGCGGACGCACTCTTCGGTAAGCGATCCGAGGTGAAGGACGCGCACGACCGGTACGCGAACATCGAGACGGCCTACCTGCTCCAGCGGAT
>JANXYE010000473.1 GCA_025350285.1 Chloroflexota bacterium | reverse complement strand
GACGCCTGGAAGTGCTGGCGACCTCGGTGTTCGCCGCCTACACGCTCTTCTCCGTGGCGCTGCTGATAGCGGCGGCCCGCAGCAGGAGCGCCTTGCGCTGGCTCCATGCCCGGCCGCAAGCCGTTCGCGCCTGGGCGCTCGCCCGGCTCGGCCGCCGCGCCGCCGCGGGCGATACCTCCAACGAAGCGGCGGACGAACTCTACGAAGCCCTGCGCACGATGCTCCGGCGGCCGCGGGCCATGGCCCTGCCGGCCTTGCACGCCTTTCTCGTGGAGGTCGCCGGCGTTGCCACGCTCTGGTTCTGCCTGAAAGCGTTCGGCGTTAACGCTGGCCTGGAGGCGCCATTCGTGGCCTACGCGATGGGCGTCCTGTTCGGGATCGTGGGATTCTTGCCGGCGGGGGCGGGCTTCGCCGAGGCTGGCCTCGGCCTCGCCCTCGCTTCGTACGGTATCGATGGCGTCATCATCGCGCTCGCCGTGGTGACCTACCGGCTCTTCGAAGTCTGGGTGCCGTTCGCCGCGGGGGCACTCTCGCTGCTCGGTCTCTGGGGACAGCCGGGCGAGGCGGAAGCCCGATGACGCCCATCCGTCTTCCTGGCCTGCGCCGGCGCCGCATAGCCGCCGCCGGCTCGCTTACCCTGGCGTTCGTCAACATCACGGGCGCCGTCTTCCTGCTCGCGCCTACCCATCACAGCTTCTTGCGTGAAGCGCTCGGGGGCAGCGCCCCTGGTGCTCCGCGGTTTCTCCTCCTGCTGTCGGGCCTCCTCCTCCTCGCCGTGATTCCGGGGCTCCTCCAGGCGAAACGGATGGCCTCCGTCCTTGCCTGCATGGCGGCCCTCGGGTCGCTTGCCTTGCACCCGCTCCTGCCCCGGAGCTACGACGATCCCGGCGCCCTCCTGTCCATCGTTGTCCTGTTCGGGTTGGCCGGGTCAGCGCGCGCATTCCCGGCGCGGAGCGACCCCGTGCGCCTCCGCCAGGGTCTCTACTGGCTCGTCGGCGGCGAGTGCGTCGTCTTCGTGATTGGGCTCATCGGCCTGTACTTCATCGATCGCGAGTTCGTTGAACTCTCCGACCTCCCGGAGGCTCTCGGCAACGCGCTCCGCCTCCTTTTCGTCCTTCCCGCCACGAGCGCCCACCCGGTTACGCGCCACGGGCAGCATTTGATTGAGGCGATCCGCGCGCTGTCGCTCATGGTCATCGCTATCTCCGCCTGGCATCTGGTGCACCCCGTCCTGAACCGCGCCCTCGACCGGCCGAATGAGCGCCGGAGGGTCCGCCAGATCTTGAACGGCCATGCCACAACGGCCCTCGCCCAGTTCCATCTGCTCGACGACAAAACGTACTTCTTCTCGGAGGATGGCGAGGCGTTCCTCAGTTACCGGATGGTCGGGGCGACAGCTGTCGTCTTTGGCGAACCCGTCGGACCGCGGGATTCGTCCCGGGCCGCGGCGGCGGAGTTCGTTCATCTCTGTGCGCTCAACGGCTGGCAATTCGGCTTTCACCAGGTGACGGCCCGCGGGGCCGATGACCTTGCCAGACTCGGGCTTCGAAAGCTCAAGATCGGGGAGGAAGCCATCGTCCCCGTCCAGACATTCGCCCTCGCCGGCAAGTCTTTCAAACATCTCCGCAACAGCCAGAGCGCGCTGGAACGGGCGGGCTATGCCGTGGAGGAACTCGGCCAGCCCATCGCCGGCCCCACCATGGACGCACTCCGCGAAGTCTCGGACGCCTGGCTCGCCGATGGTGGCCACCGCGAACGGTCCTTCACGCTCGGAGCGTTCAGCCCTGACTACCTGCGCGAATCGCGCGTTTTCGTGGTTCGCCGCCCCGCTGGCCGAATCGAGGCCTTCACCAATGTCGTCCCGCGTTTCCAGTCGGCTGACGGCACGTTCGACCTTATGCGCCGCCGCCCGGATAGCCCGAACGGGGTCATGGACCTTCTGCTTGTCCACCTCATCGAGATATTCCGTGCCGAGGGTTGCGCCGGCTTGAACCTCGGACTCGCGCCGCTCGCCAATATCGAGGGCGGTGGGCCCGTTGCCGCCGCCCTGAGACTTCTGTACGAACGCGGGAACGCGGCCTTCAACTTCAAGGGGCTCCACGCCTACAAGGACAAGTGGCACCCGAGGTGGGAAGACCGCTTCCTCGTCTACCGGAGCGACGTGGATGTCCTCGCCGTCGCCATCGCGGTCGCCCGCGCCGGCGAAGACCAGAGCATCGTTGGCCAACTGGCGAGAAGCGGCGTAGACCGAGCGGGGCGCTTGCTCAAGCCGGTGCTCCGCGCCAGCCCGCCAACCGCGCGGCCGGCCCTCTCTTGATGGCCGTTGACTCAACTCAGCAGCTTTGGCAATACCTGCTCCGTAAAGAGCATGAACGTCTCGTGGCTCAGCGGAGCACACATCAAGTACTCCAGGTCCATCTCGCCGCGCAGCCGGGCGATCGTATCCGCTACCTTCGCGGGTGAGCCGTGGATGACCACGTCGTCCACGTAGCGCTGCACCGGGTCCACGTCCTCCTCGCCGGACACGGGCCGCTTGCCCTGCCCATACGAGCCAACGGTCCACTGAGCCCCGGCTCGTGCCACTTCGCGCGCCTCGTCGTCGGTTTCGGCGATCGCGAGCAGGCGCGCGACGGGGATATCCCGGCCTTCGGAGGAGAAGCCGTGGGCGGCCAGCTCCCGGTGGTAGAGCGCCTGCTTCTCGCCGATCTCAGCGTAGGGGGAATGCGGGTCCATGAGAATGTTGTAGCCCGCTTCGGCCGACTTGCGGATGGCTTCCGGCGAACTCGATGCGAGCCAGAAGGGCGGGTTTGGCTGCTGCATCGGCTTCGGGAGGACTTCCACGTCTTCGAACCGCCAGTACTTGCCCTCGTGGTTCAACTTCTCGTTCCGCCACGCCTTCAGGACGATCTCCACGGACTCGCGGTAGCGCTCGGCGCTGTCCGCCGGGTCCACATCGAAGGCGCGGAACTCCTTCATATCGAAGCCCCGGCCCGCGCCCCAGTTGAGCCGCCCGCCAGAGAGCATATCGACCATCGCCAGCTCTTCGGCGAGGCGCAGGGGCTGGTAGAAACCGGCGAGCGTGACCGCCGTGCCGATGCGCATGCGCTTCGTGCGGGCCGCCGCGTGGGTCGCCATCAGGGTCGGCGAGGGACAGACGCTGTAGGTGTTGAAGTGGTGTTCAGCCAGCCAGACGGCGTCGTAGCCGGTGTCGTCCATGATTGCGATGCGCTCGAGGGCGCGCTCGTAGACCGTCTCTAACGGCACCCGCCGGGACCAGGAAAAAAACTGCAGGACACCAACCTTCACGCCGCATCACCTCGCGGATGACGATACGCTGAACGACTCCGGGGCGAAACCGCCTCGTTCCGGATTTACCTCAGAGTTCGCGTCAACTCGTCGCGGTTAGAGCACTCCTCCGCGTGCCCCAATCAGGCCATCTGGGTGTCGTCCCCCGGTACGGGGTCGGCGCCCGCCGGATAGCCGCCCGTGCCCAGGATTGCGCGCAGGCGATCGCGCTTCGATTCGAACCAGAGATCACTCACGCGCGGCGAGATGGCCGCCCAGATCTGGGCTTTTTCCGCATCCCCGCAGCTCGCGACGATCCGGCCGATAATGTCGAGGTCGTTGCCGCTCACCCACCATCCGTCGATGATCGTGTTGATGGAAGCGATTTTCTGGGTGACGGACGGCGGCACGAGCATAGCTATCGCGGCGGCATAGCCAGCGGCGGTGTCCGGGTTGAGCGTCGTCTTGAGCAGTGCCCAGCTATCCTCGCCCATCATCGCGTCGTAGGTCTCCGTCAGGATCTTGGAGCCCTGGAAGTAGGCCTGCTTGACCACGCCTTCGCCGACTACGCCGATGAGAGCGGTGACGACGTTCTGCTCCGACTGGTAGGTGCTCTCAGAGCCGGCCAGTGAGTTGCCAGTGGAGGCAACGGCCTCCGTGGCGAGGCGCTGCGTGATGCCTTCATCGACCGCACGCCCCACGGCGCTAACAAACGCGGCCGACGTGTTGACGTGAAGCATCTCGTGCACGGTGGCGGTTGGGTCCGTCTGGGTCGCATCGATGAA
>JANXYE010000452.1 GCA_025350285.1 Chloroflexota bacterium | reverse complement strand
TCGAGCCGCCGGGCGATGGCCCGCACGTACCCGCCGCTGGCGCCGAGGCGCGGGACCAGGTGGCTGCCGATGTAGCCGCTCGCGCCAAACACGGCGATTGTCGTCATCCCGTTCTCCCGGCCGCGGCCCGTTCGGCCTGCTTGAACGCCGCCAGCGTACGCTCCCGCGCCATCGCGTGGTCCACTATTGGCGGCGGGTAGCCCGGCGCACCGCCCGCCAGCCAGGGCTCATGGACCCGGCCAGTCGCGACGCCGCGCAGTTCAGGGACCCAGCGCCGCACGTACACGCCTTCCGGGTCGAACTTCTTGCCCTGGAGCACCGGGTTGAAGACGCGGAAATACGGTTGCGAATCCGCCCCGGTCGAGGCCGCCCACTGCCAGCCGCCGTTGTTGCTGGCCACGTCGCCATCGAACAGGTGCTCCATGAAGAACCGTTCTCCTTCGCGCCAGTCGATCAGCAGGTCCTTCACGAGGAACGAGGCGGTGATCATCCGCGCGCGGTTGTGCATCCAGCCGGTGGCCAGGAGCTGGCGCATCCCGGCATCGACGATCGGGTAGCCGGTCATCCCCGCCTTCCAGGCCGCCAGTCCGCCGGCGTCCTCCGCCCAGGCGACACGGCGGTAGCGTTCCCGCAGGGCCTCGCTGGCCACGTTCGGAAAGTGCCAGAGCAAATGGGCGAAGAACTCCCGCCAGGCTAGTTCCAGGCGGAAGCGACGGTGGCTCTCGGTAGTTCCGGCGCAGCGTTCCAGAACCTCGACGGGCGAAAGCAGTCCCCAACGCAGGTCCGTGCTCAGGCCGGACGTTCCGTCGATGTCCGGCCGGTCGCGAAGATCTGCGTAGCGGTCGAGCCCGCCGGATGCCCAGCGGGCGAGGCGGTTTCGCGCGGCGGTTTCGCCGGGTTCCGGCATCTCGGCCGCGGTCGGACGGATGTCGAAGACGGCCGGTATGTCGCCCGCATCCATGCCTGCGAGGTGAGAGACGGAGGCGGGGGCGCGAAGGACTGTTCTCGTCTGAACGCCGGCCCACGCCTTCGAAAAAGGGGTGAACACCCGGTAGGGCAGCCCTTGGGCGTTGAGCACGTGCTGAGGCGCCCGCGCCAGGTGGCCGGGGCTGAGGGAGAACGTCACGCCGTCGCGGGCGAGACCAACTCGCACGGCCACGTCGCGGCGGCGGGCGAAGGGCGTGTAGTCCCGGCTCGCGAAGATGGTCGACGCGCTTGCCTCCCGCGCGAACGCCGGCACGACCACGGCCGGGTTACCCACCCGGAAGTGCAGCTGACTCCCCCGGGCACGGAGTTCACCGTCGAGCGTTCGGAGGGATTCCGTCATGAACCAGAGACGGTTCGGCGAAGCGAAGCGTCCGCTGAGGAGGCGCGGGTCGAATACGAACAGTGGCGCCACCGAACCCCGCGCTACCGCCGCAAAGAGCGCCGGGTGGTCGTGCAAGCGCAGGTCGCGCCGGAACCAGAGCACAGACCGGCCGGTATCTCCAGATGGTCTCACGCCAGCACCTCCGCCCGGGCGACGGCCGCGATGCGCTCCGCCGCCCGCTCGAGGTCGGCCGGTAGTGGAAGTCCGGGTATATCCAGCGCCTCCCCGGGAATCGCTGGGCCGCCGACGAACAACCGCACCGGTAACCTCGATTTCACGATTAGCCGCGCCGCGAGGCCGAGGGCGGCCACGCTGGTGGGCGCGGTCGCGGCCAGGCAGATGACCGCCGGCGTCGTCTGGCGGGAGGCCGCGATGAGTGCTTCATTCGGCAGGTCCGGCCCGAGGTAGAGGACCCGCAGGCGCGACCGCAGCAAAAGCGCGCGTAGCGCCAGCAGTCCCATGTCGTGGTGCTCGCCCGGCGGGCAGGCGAGCACGACAAGCGGCGCTTCAGCCGCTGGCGGCCCGCCTTGCGCGGCGAACGATTCGATCGCCGAACGCACCGCGCCCGAGAGGAAGTGTTCGTGCGCGGGCGTGCATTCGGCCCGCTCCCAGGCGTGGCCCACGCGTGTAAGAGCGGGGAAGAGCAGCTGGCGCAACGCTTCGCCGAGCCCCAGTTCTTCGATGCACGTTGCGATGATGGATGTTGCCGCCGTGACATCGAACGAATAGGCCGCCCGCACCAGCGTTTCGACCTCGGCGTGAGGTGGCCCCTCCGCCGGCTGGACCGGGGTCGCGACCTCGGCGGAACGGATAGCCTTGACCGCCTCCGCGACTGGGACGCCAGCGTCGATCAGTCGCGCCATGCGCCGGATCAGTTCGATCTCCTGCTCCGTGTAGAGCCGCCGTCCGGTCTCGGAGCGAGCCGGCGCGGGCACGCCGAAGCGCCGCTCCCACGTCCGGATGCGCCCTTGCGTGACCCCCGCGGCCTTGGCCGCAGCCTGTACTGAGTACTTCATGATTTGTTCTAGACTTGTTCAAGAGTTCTACCAACTGTAGCATTATTACATCACGACGCAACCGAATCCGTCGGTCGTGTCCGCCGGCTGACACCCGTGGGCGCGAAACCGGCCTACGGTTCGAATAAAGGAGCCGTCCATGAACCGCATCGCTATCACCGGGAGTTCTGGCCTGATCGGCGCCGCCCTCCGCGAGCGCCTGAGCACGGACCGCCGCGAAGTTGTCCGCGCGTTTCGCGGCAACGAGTCGGATCCCTCCGCCCTCTGGAACCCGGAGAAGGGCTGGGTGAAGCCCGGCGCTTTCGCCGATTGCAACGCAATCGTCCACCTCGCCGGCGCAAGTGTTGGCGAAGGACGCTGGAGCGAAGCACGCAAGCGCGAACTCGTGTCGAGCCGCGTCGATGCCACGCGGGTCCTCATCGACCACCTCGCGACCCTTCCCCAGCGCCCGAAGGTCTTCGTGACCGCATCCGGCGCGGGCTTTTACGGCGACCGTGGCGATGAACTCCTGACCGAGGAGTCGGCCAAAGGGACGGGCTTCCTCTCGGACCTCGTCGAAGGCTGGGAGCGCGAGACCTCGCGGGCGGCCGAATTCGGCATGCGCGTCGTGCAGCTCCGGTTCGGCGTGATTCTGGCGAAGCAGGGTGGCGCCCTGAAGAAGCTCCTGCTTCCGTTCAAGATCGGCGCCGGTGGCCCCATCGGCGGCGGCAAGCAGTATATGGCGCTCGTCTCGCTCGAGGACGCGGTCGGCGCGATCATCTTCGCCCTGGACCACGAGATAAGCGGCGCCTTCAACGTGGTCACACCTCAACCCGCGACGAACGCTGACTTCACGAAGGCGCTGGGGAAGGCGGTCCATCGCCCGGCGGTCGTCCCGATGCCCGGCTTCGCCATGAGGCTCATCCTGGGCGCCGAACAGGCTAACGAGATGATCCTTGGCGGCCAGCGCGTGCTTCCGAGGCGGCTTGAGGCGGCCGGCTTCACGTTCCAGCACTCCGATGTCTCGGCGGCCCTGGCGTCGGCGCTGGCCTAGGAGCCTGTCGGTTTAGTCGCGAGCGGCGCGAGACCCAGGTTCCGCCGCGTGCGTCCGCGGGATCAGGCCGGGCGTCCTTCGATCACAGCCCAGCCGCCGGGCGCTTCGACCAGCCCCCAAAGCTTCAAACCGGCCGCCGAGAAGAGTGCCGCGTACTCCTGCCTGGTCCGTTCGCGCCCACCATTGTTCACCATCATGTTCAGGTCCGAGAATTTCATTGCCGCACCCTCGTTTGGTCCCGCCAGGGGCCGCTCGATGACGAGGACGGATGCGTCGGGCTCCATCGCGGCTCGGCATCGCGCGAGTATTGCGATGCTCTGTTCATCGGTGCAGTCGTGAATGACTGATTTGAGCATGTACCCGTCGCATGCGGGCGGCACTGCCTCGAAGAGGCTGCCTGCTACCGTCTCATAGCGGTCGGCCACGCCCGCCGCCTCAAACACTGGCCCCGCAGCGGCGACAACATGGGCAAGGTCGAACAGGACGCCGCGGGGGCCGCTGTATCGGGCCAGGACAGCGGCGAGAAGCGTTCCGTTGCCGCCACCCAGGTCAGCCAGTCGGCGAAAGCGCCCGAAATCATAAGAATCCAACAACGCCGGGAGCATGCGCCCCGTCAGGGATGACATCGCTGCATCGAAGATGGCACTCTCCTCGGGGTGTCCCTCCCTGTACTCCCAAACGGAGCTTCCGTAGACATGGTCGAAGGCCGTCTCGCTGGTGCGAATGCTGTGCGGCAGCGCCGCCCACGCCGCGCGGTGGTAAGGCCGGCCGGCGAACTCGGCCCAGCCCCTGAGGGAACCGGGGACATCGGAACGCAGCGGCTGGCCGAGGGTGTCAACTCGAACAACCCTTCCTCCGATTCATGGAGGAGCGCGGCGCTCGCCAGTGCCCGCAGAAGGCGGTGCAACGCGTCCGGGTGGGCGCCAACGACCGGTGCGATCTCGGCGGCAGACCGTGGGCCTGCCGCCAGCGCGTCGGCGATCCGTAGCTCGGCGGCGGTGCTGATGGCCTGGGAAAGCTGGTATCCGTTGATCATCGTGAGTAGCTGAAGGCCCGGCGCAACCGTTTCTGGCATATCTTTTCCCTCCGTCGCGCGTGCAGGTTACCATACCTGTCAATCGAGAACCGGGGTCTTGCCTCTGGCTACCCCTGGTAGAACAGGTCTTCGGTAGGCCGGGCCAGGCGCCG
>JANXYE010000447.1 GCA_025350285.1 Chloroflexota bacterium | reverse complement strand
TCCTGCTCCGGGAGGGCCTGGCGTTCGGATTCGGCCTGAATGATGTCGAGCTGATCAGCGGCGGATTCGCTCATGGACGGAGATTCTACCCGAAGGTTCGCTGCGACGTGTTGTGTCGCGGTTCCCGGTCTGCCGGCACCTTCGCGCCAGCTCCCGGCTGCAAGCACCATGGGCGTGACCGCTCCCGTGAAGCGCGGTACTGTCGGGCGGGGTACACGGGTTAGCGGCGGGGGCTACGCTCAGGCCCCACTGAGGGGGCCGGGCTCCTTCGAAGCTCTGCGGGTTCGCGACGACTCACGCAATCCCGCATAGCGGGCTCCTGCGGGCGTTTGGTTCAGGCCGGGTCGAAGAGGACGTGGAGGTCGTTGAGGCCGCGCAGGATGTAGCTCTGGGTGTGCTTCGGGGCCGGGTAGGCCGGGTCCAGCCGAAGGTTTGGCAGCCGCTCCAGCAGCTCTTCGAAGGCGACCCGAAGCTCGAGCCGGGCGAGGGCGGACCCAACGCAGTAGTGCGGCCCGGCGCTGAAGGCGAGCTGAGACTTGGCGTTTTCGCGCGTCACGTCGAAGCGGGCGGCGTCGATGAACTGCTCTTCGTCGCGGTTGGCGGCGGCGAAGAGGAGCATGAGGGTGGTGCCCTTGGCGAGGGCTACGCCGCCAAGGACGGTGTCCTTCGTGGTCGTGCGGAAGAGCCCGCGGACGGGCGTCTCCATGCGCAACGCCTCTTCGACCATGTTCGGGATGAGCGAGCGGTCAGCCACGACCCTGGCCATCTGATCCGGGTTGGTGAGGAGCAGGTAGGTGGCCATGCCGATGGAGTGGGCGGTGGTCTCTTTGCCGGCGACCTGGAATTGCTGGAGCATGCTCAAGATCTCGGGGTCGTTCAGCGGACGCGGTTCGCCTTCGGTTTCGAGCTTGGCGTTGGCGAGGACGCTGAGCATGTCGTCCTTCGGTTCCTTGCGGCGGTCTTCGGCGCGGGCGACAAAGTAGCGCTGGAGTTCGATGCCGGCGCGGGCGGTTTCGAGAACCTTGTCCTCGGGGACTTTCGTGTCGATGCCGCCGATGGCGAGGTCGGAGCGGCGCTTGAAGTCGGTGAGTTCGGCGCGGCCAACGCCAATCTGGTCGGCGATGACAGCCATCGGGAGGCGGTTGCCGAATTCTTCGACGAGGTTGGCCTTGCCCTGGGGGGCGATATCGTCCAGCAGGCCGCTGACGATTTCGCGGACGTAGCCTTCCATGCCGTTCACGCGGCGGGCGGCGAACGCCTTGTTGACGATCGAGCGGTAGCGCGCGTGCCAGGGCGGGTCGGCGCTGAGGAGGGTATCGACGGGCCGGCTCTGTTCCTCATAGATGGCGCGCAGTTCGGGGTCCGTGGGCGTCGTCCGGCCCCCGGGGAGGTCGGCCGGGCCGGTGGGCATCTTCGACGAGTAGGTATGCGGGTCGTGCACGACCTCCTGGATGAGGGCGTAGGTGCTAACGATGGTGATCGGCATGCCGGGGGCGGGGTAGACGGGCGCCTCGGCGTGGAGCGCCTTATAGAAAGGGTATGGGTCCTCAAGGGTCGCGGGGTCGAGGACATTGAAGTCAGAAACAGGCATGTCGAACCTCCGATGCGAAACTGTAGCGCATCGGAGGGTTTTGGTCGGCCAGCCAGCCAGGACGGAAGGTGGGGTGGGGAGCGTCGCCCCCAGCGCCCGGGCGGGTGACCGCGAAGCGGTCGTTCCGGTAGGCTCCGGGTACTACTTCACGAAGGATGTACGACATGGACCTGGGACTCAGCGGGGCGAAGGCGCTCATCACTGGCGGGAGCCGCGGGATTGGCTTCTACGCGGCGAAGCAGCTGCGGGCGGAGGGCGCTTCCGTCGCGATTTGCGCGCGCGACGCGGCCAACCTGGAAGTCGCGCGGGCCGAACTGCAGGCGATCGGGCCGGGCACGGTATTCGCCCAAACGGCCGACATCGCGAATCCAGACGAGATTCGGGCCTTCACGAGCGCCGCCATCGAAGCCCTGGGCGGCCTCGATATCCTCGTACACAACGCCAGCGCGTTCGGCGGGGCGGGCGAAGAGGGCTGGGCGAACAGCCTGAACGTCGATGTGCTGGCCGCTGTCCGAGCGATTGAAGTGGCCCAACCGGCGCTCGAAGCGAGCGGCAAGGGCGCCATCCTGTTCGTTGGTTCGACAGCCAGCGTGCAGTGGTTCGGGCGCTCTTCGCCTTACGGGCCGGCCAAGGCCGCGATGCGCGTGTACGCGAACGAGATGGGGCAGGTGCTTGGCCGCAAGGGGATCCGCGTCAACGTGATCTCGCCGGGGGCGACGTGGATGCCCGGCGGCAGCTGGGACCGTGTCAAGCAGGGCCAACCGGACTTCTATCGTGGGGTCGAAAAGAGCATCCCGTTCGGGCGCCTCGGCACGGGCGAAGAGATCGGCCGGACGATCGCGTTTCTCGTGAGCCCGGCCGCGAGCTGGATAAACGCGACCCACATCGTGGTCGATGGCGGCCAGCACGTCGGGGTGATGTAGGGAGGGGGCCTCAGCGGTCGCGGTAGCGGGCGGGAGTGCGCGCTTCGGCGAGAGCGCGCTTTTCGAGCCAGCGCCCGGCGATGTAGCAGCCGGCGGTCGCGAAGAACGTGAGCAGGACAAAGCTGACGATCGAGCCAACGGCCACGGCCGCCGGCTCGGTGCTGTCGTCGGCGAAGATGCCCAGCCAGATCGCCCCGGTGAGGCCGGCGGTGAACGAGGTGGCGTACCCGTTCGCCATGAAGGTTTCGCCATCAGCGGGACGGCCGGCGAAGAAGAAGGCGCAGGCGGCCGGGCCGATGACGAACAGGAGGATGAGCAGGAGCGGCGGGAAGATGGTCAGTCCAGCGCTCGCGACCGCCGCGAACACGGCCGCAGCGGCGAGCGCCCGGCCCACCGGGTGGCCTGGCTTGAGCGAATCGACACGCATCAGCGGATCTCCCCCTCCGGCACCGTCCGAAAGCGTACCCCGGACCGGGCTTCGAGGGCAGCGAAGGCCAAGTTGCCAGGATGACTGACGCCCCAGACTTTGGCCGCCAAGGGGCCAAGGGGCCAAGGGGCCAAGGGGCCAAGGGGCCAAGGGGCCAATGCTCGACGGCGCCTGGTCCTGGAGAGACTTGACTTCTTGGCGGCGAATACTTCCCTCTTCGGCACCGTGCTGGTACTACCGCCCCCTTTCGAGCAGGGGACAGGCGTCGCAGAAGTCGTTGGGGAGCCGACAGGTCTCGCGGCGGCAGCGCACCGTTCGGCCGGCGAGGCCCAGGCCAACACGGATCAGCCGCTGCTCGGCACGGCCCTTCAGCAAGACCACGTCCCCGGGACCAAGTTCATCGCGGAGGATGTCGATAGCGTCGGTCGCGGTGGCCACCACCGACAAGTCCGCCTTCGCGAAGCCGGCGTCACGAAGGCTGGGCCAGTACTGCTCCAACTGGCCGACGATGAGCACCCGGTCGGCGACCTTTCCAGCTATCGCGCCGATGCGGCGGTAGGCCGCCCGTTGTGGGCCAGGTGGCATCTCTAATTGGCCGAGGACGATGAAGCGCCGCCGGGCGGGCAGTTCTCGCAACAACGCGAGCGCCGCCTCGACCGTCTCGATCGAACCGTTGATGTCGTCCGCGAGCGCCAAGGCGCCGCTCGCGAGGCGGATCGGCTGGTTGCGGCGGCGAGTTGGGCGCATCCGCGAGAGGCGGGCGATGGCAGCGTCGAGGTCCACCCCCTCGGAGTGGGCGACGGCGAGCCCGGCCAGCGCGGCGTAGACCATCGTCCGCCCGATGAGTCGCGTCCGGACGGCATACTCCCGGCCTCCGGCGGAAACGGTGAAGGTCGTCCCGCGCGGCCAATCGAGCGCGGCATTCGAGGCGCGGACGTCGTTCCCCTCGTCGAACCCGTAGGTAACGACGCGGGCGCTGGTCTGTGTGGCCATCCAGCGGACGTTCTCGTCGTCACCGTTTACGACCGCCCTGCCGCCGGGCGGAAGCACACGGAGGGCATCGGCCTTTTCGTCGCGCAGGCGTTCGAGGCTGCCGAACGAGCGGAGGTGCTCGGTGCCAATGCTCGTTACGACGGTGATGACCGGACGGATGGCGCGGACCTGTTTGCGCATCTGCCCCGGGCTCGCTATGCCACTTTCGACGGTGGCATAGCGCCTGAACGGCGACTGGCGAAGGAGCACCATCGCCATGCGTCCCCGGTGGTTGGCCGACTCCTCGGCGAGCGCCATCGCGGGGAGACCAAGGGCGGCGCGGACGCAGCGGGTCGCCGTCGTCTTGCCCTGGCTGCCCACGATTGCCACAACCCGCTGGCGGCGGGCGAGTGTGGACCCCCGCCACCTCGTGGCCCGCAGCAAAGGCCGCGACAGTCTCAGCACCGCACGGTAGCGCGCCTCTATTCGCGTTTCGTAGTCGCGCAAGGACCAAACCGATGCGAGGATGCCCATCTCCCCGATAGTAGGCCGCCGCCGGGCGATGCGCCTTCGCCGCGCGCATGCGAAGGTCTCTCCAATGCTGGACGAAGCGGCCACCTACATCGAACCCAAACCAATCGCCCTTCCCCACCCGGGCCGCGTACACCTCGCGGGGCGGGCGGCCGAAATCGGCTGGCGGGCGGCGGAGGAGTTCGCGCCCTACGCCTGGAGCCGCGCGCTACGGCGGCATGACCGCACGGCCGCGCACGCGATCCGGCGCATCTTCGAGCGGCTCGGGGCGACCTACGTGAAGTTCGGGCAGGCGGTTGCGTCGTCACCCGCGATCATCCCGATGGCCATCGCTGAGGAGTTCCGCTCGTGCCTGGACCAGGGCCCGCCGTTGCCCTGGCCGCTCGTCCGCAAGATCGTGGAAGCGGAACTGGGGCGAACGATCGAGTCGATGTTCTCCGAGTTCAGCCACGAACCGGTGGCGGCGGCGTCGATCGCGGTCGTCCACCGCGCGCGCTTGCACGATGGGCGAGAGGCGGCGGTCAAGGTTATCCGGCCCGGCATGGGGCGCGTCGTCGCCACGGATATGGACCTGATGGAGCCGGTGGCGCGCTTCCTTGCCCGCCAGGGCGTCGAGCCAGCGGGGAACGCGGTCGCTTACCTCGTCGGCCTTCGCCAGCAGATCGCGTAGGAGCTGGACCTGCGCAACGAAGTCCGCACGATGGCCTACTTCCGCGGCCTCTACGAGCGCTTCGGGCTCCGGCGGCTGGTCATCCCTCAGGTCTACGAAGAGTTCTGCGGGCGGCGCGTGTTGACGATGGAGTTCATCGAAGGCGGCCCGATCGACAACCTCGAGCTGGCCCGGGCGTACGGCGTGGACCCGGCGCCGCTCGTGCGCGACCTGCTCCGGGCGTGGGTGCTGACCGCCCTCGGAGCGGGCATGTCCCACGCCGACATCCACGCCGGGAACCTCTTCCTGATGCCGGACGGACGCCTGGCGATGCTCGATTGGGGCGTCGTTTCGCGGCTGGATGATGACACGCGCGACCTCTTCCACGCCATGGTCGAGGCCGCGCTCGGACACGAAGAGGCGTGGGATCGGATGGCCGGGCACATGATCCGGTCACAGGGCGTGATGCTGCAGGACGGCTTCGGCGCTTCGCGCGAAGAAATCCGCGACCTCGTGCGTATGTACATGGAGCCGATCCTGACGTCGCCGCTCAAAGACGTGAGCATGGCCGCACTCTTCATGAACCCGGAGAAGGCCCGCGAGGTGAACTACGGCGAGAAAGCGCCGAAGCGAAGCCTCAAGGAGAAGTGGCGGCAGAACCGGATCGTCGCGAAGGCATTCAGCAAAGCGATGGACGCGGGTCACTTCGAAGGCGAGACCCAGCGCCAGACGTTCCTCGCCGGCAAGCAGTTGCTCTACCTCGAACGATACGGGCGCATGTACACGCCGAACGAGGCGCTCCTCGGCGACAAGGAGTTCCTGGCGGCGGCGCTCACGATGCGAGCGGGCGAAAACCTCGGGTCGATGGAGACCGCGTTCGGGCAGGGGACGGCGAAGTAGCCGTCGTAGGCGGTAGACGGCAGGCCATAGGCGACTGCCGGAGGAGCCGGGCAGCTCCATCTGCGCCCTGAGCGTAGCCTGCTGGAGGAGCCGGGCAGCTCCGCCTGCGCTGAGCGTAGCCCTCTCGTCGCGGGTAAAGGTTGGGCGGTAGATCTTGGCGCGCGCCTGGGTGGTCAGGCCGGGACGGAAGCCACGCCCGCGAGGAACGCGTCGTACTTGGCCAGCGCCGCCTTGATTACGCCGGGCACGTCTTCTTCGAGCAGCCAGCGCTCCGCCAGGAGGTCCTTCGCGGCCGCCCGCACGGCCGATTCGTAGCTCGCGCGGGCGGAGTAGCGCTCGGCGATGGAGGGCCGCGGATCGCCGGTCTGCTCTCGCTCCACCTTCGTGGCCGCGAACGGGAAGGTGGAGCCGACGTATCGCGCGAGCTGGTCCGACGCGCCGATCGACGGGTGGCGGGGGTTCCAGCCGGTGTAGGTCGCGAGGGGGACGCGCAGCTCCATCGCGCGGACTCCGGCGAGTTCGTTCCGGTCCGCATCAAGCGCCGAAACGAGCGCCGGGTAGGCCTCGCCGATCTCCGCCGGCCATTGGCCTATCCCCTCGTTCGCCCGCGGACCAAGCTCCATGTGCTGAATGAAACGCATCCGGGCGGCGTTCGCCATCGTCGCGCCAGGTACAGCCGCGAAGGCCGCGTTCGCCTCAGCACGAGGGATGGCCGTGCCCTCCGCCGCGTGGGGCACGGCGCTCGGCGGGGGCTCGCCGCCATCGGCGCTCCAGGCGTCCAGGTTCGCGAGCGCGGCCCGCATCAAGGGCCGTTGATCGACGGCGTTCATCCAGTTCCCGACACGCGGGCCTTCGGGGAGCGGCGACATCCAGGCGAGCGGCCAGACGCCGACGCCGTGCTGCGTGCCCGCGAGCAGGTAGCTCCGGACGGCGCCGTCGAGTTCGATGTCCGCGCCTTCTGGCCTGATGTGCGAGAGGGCCGCGTCTCCCCGCCAGTATTCGGCGCTCGAGTTGGTGTACATCACCTTCGGCATCGCGCCGGCCGCCCGCTGACGGGCCAGCAGACCTTCGTCGGAGTGTGGCGGCAGGTGGCCGAACCCTGGCGTGACTTCCACCGATGGCTGGGCGTGGCGGTGGTTGAACTCGCCCCGCCGCCCACCCGCGACGTGCGGATTTACACCGTCGAAGACCCGGCGGCCGGCCTCATCTACGTTCAGGCCGTGGTACAGGAACGTGCGCAGGAAGCGGCCGCTCTGGGAGACGCCGAACGTGTGGGCACGCTTCAGCGTCCCGGCGCAGGGATTCCCTTCCTCGGACAACCCGTAGCGCAGGAAGCTGGCGAAGTCGCGGGCCGAGAGCAGCCCGCAGCCCACGACCGGACAGATGCGCGTCGTGTAGAAGACGTCGTAGACCTTGCCCGGCTCGAAGCCGCCTTCGAGCCAGACGTTCGCGTCGTCGGCCGTGAGCTGGCCGTTTTCCTCGAGGGCGAACCGCCACCGCCCGCGAGGGATGTCGGTGCGCGGACCGTCTGGCCAGTCCTGCACGGTCATACGGGCGCCGGGTTCGTCCACGTCGGCGGCGAAGTAGGGGACGAACATGGTGGCGCCGAGTACATCGCAGAGGCGGACGCTGGCCGCCGGGCTGTTGCGCACGATTTGCACACAAACCGGTCCGGGGATGGGCCGCCCGTTTACGACCGCTTGCGGGGCGGTCAGCCCGAGCAGGCCGGGCGTGCCGCGCGGGACATCCCATTGCCAGCCGCACCAGGCGACTGTCCAGCCGTGGCGAAAGAGGTGCCCGTTGCCCACGGGGATCAGATCCGTCGGCGCGAGGGGCGGGACCGTGTTGTTGAAGAACCCGAGGGCCGGCATGCCCCCGCGGTTGAGGATGTCGAAAAGGAGCCGGCCGGAACGCCGCGCGGGGTCAATGGCCTGGAGGATGCGGAAATCGGCGTCGAAGCTAACGAGCCCATCCGCGCCCCGTTCCGCCAACGAGAGATCGACGATCTGGCTGTTCGCCGTGTCCGCCGGGTCGATGGCGAAGTGCGCGAGGCCCTCGATCCGCTCGTACGGTCCGGAGTGGCCGAATGACTGGCCATCGAAGGAGACGGCGCGTGAACGGGTCTC
>JANXYE010000439.1 GCA_025350285.1 Chloroflexota bacterium | reverse complement strand
GTACAGAAGTCGGGAGAGGGGGCTGGGGGTGAGGGCCTCCCGCTGCTACCCTTACTGGACGTACGAAGCGGCAGAGGTCTCGTGGCTGAACACACCATCCTTCGATTCGATGAGCAGGGCCTCATCCCGGCGATCGTCCAGGATCCGGACACGCACGAGGTGCTGGTGCTCGCCTTCATGAACCGCGCTTCGATTGAGCACACGTACGCGACCGGCCACGTGACGTTCTGGAGCCGCACGCGTTCCGAGCTGTGGGAGAAGGGCGCGACAAGTGGCAATTGGCTGCGCTTCGTCTCCATGCGGAAGAACTGTGAAGCGAACTCGCTGCTCGTCCTCGCGCGTCCTGCGGGCCCGGTTTGCCACACGCTCAACTACTCCTGTTACTACCGCGACTTCGACCCGGCTGCGGACCTGCCGGCTGTCTAAGAGGTACCTATGACGAAACCCGATTACACGGCGCTCGAACTCCCGGCGGCTCCCGCGGAGCGGCCGTACGTGCTCGTGAATATGGTCATGTCGACCGACGGCAAGGTCGTGATCGAGGGCACGGAGAAGGGCATCGGTTCGAAGACGGACCAGCGGCTGATGCGCGAACTGCGGGTCAACGCGGATGTGGTGCTCGCGGGTTCGGGCACGCTGCGGGCGAGCGGCGTCTCTCCCCGGCTGGATGACGCCGGGCTGGAAGCGCTGCGCATCTCGCGGGGGAAGCCGCGCTACCCCACCTCGGCGATCATGAGCCGCTCGGGCGACCTGCCGCTGGACAAGCTCTTCTTCAGCGCGCGGGACTTCGAAGGGATCATCTACCTCTCGACCGCGGCCTCGCCCGAACGGCGGGCCGACATCATGGCGACTGGCCGGCCGGTGGTTGATGTAGCGGAGGGTCACGAACTGCCCGCCGCGCTGGCGCATATGCGCACACTGCTGGGGGCGGATGTCTTGCTCGTGGAGGGCGGCCCGGACGTGAACGCCCAGCTCTTCGCCGCCGGCATGGTCGATGAGTACTTCGTCACGATCGGCCCCGTGGTCGTCGCCGGAAGGGACACCCTGACGGCGGTCGAAGGGCCGCGAGCGTTCACGCGCGACGAGGTGAAGCAGCTCGACCTCGTCTCCGCTGTGCCGAACGAAGAGACGGGCGAAGTCTACCTGCGCTACCGTGTGCGGCATCGAGCCGGGGGATCGTGATGGCTGAACCTGTGGCGGTTGGTCTCGTCGGCGCCGGGCCGTGGGCGGGGATGGTCCACGCGCCGATGCTGGCGGCCGGGCCGGAGACGCGGCTGGCCGGCGTTTGGGCGCGGCGGCCCGAGGCGGCGGCGCAGCTTGCGGCGAAGCACGGATCGACACCGTTCGAGGACTTCGACGCTTTCCTGGATGCGTGCGAGGCGGTCGCGTTCTGCGTCCCGCCTGGCGTGCAGCCGGAGCTGGCCGCGCGGGCCGCGCGCAAGGGCAAGGCACTGCTCCTGGAGAAGCCCATCGCGGATTCGTTGGCCGCCGCCGAGCAGCTGGGCGCAATCGTGGCGGAGCGCGGCGTGACGGCTCAGCTCATGCTCTCCTACCGGTACGCGGCGCACGTGCGCTCGTTCCTCGAACAGTCACGAACGTTCGAGGCGTGGGGCGCGCGCGGCGGCTTCATCTCGGGCGGTTTCCTCGCAGGGAGTCCCTTCGCTTTCGGCTGGCGGCTGACGCGCGGCGCCCTGCTGGACGTTGGCCCGCACGGCATCGACCTCGCCTGGGCGGCGCTCGGCCCGATTGTCGATATCCAGGCCGCCGGCGACCTCCAGAAGCTGGTCGCGCTGACGCTTCGGCACGAGTCCGGGGCGTTGTCGCAGCTCCAGTTCTCGGCGAAGGTGGCGCTCCCGTCGGCGAACGTTGGTCTCGAACTCTTCGGCCCGGCCGGGTCAATCTCCGTTGACGCGATGGCGAACGATTGGCCAGCGGTGTTCGCAACTATCCGTTCCGAGTTCGCCGCGGTGGTGCGGAGCGGCAAAAGCCATGAACTTGACCTGGCCCGAGGCGTGGAACTCCAGCGGATCATCGAGCGGGCGGAGCGCCAGCTGGGACGTTAGGAACACCAGGAGACATCCACGGCCGCTCATCCGCGAAAGCGGCTCTCCCCCTCGCCCGTCCTTCCGGGGAACGATCGGGAGAGGGGGCCGGGGGTGAGGGCTAGTCGCCGAGCAGGGTGGTGTAGCCGACTGAGATGACCTCTTCGGCATACTGCGAACGCCAGCCCGGGTCCGGGATGGGCCGGCGGTTCTCACGGAACCAGCGGTGCAGTGTGAGGTACTCCTCTTCGAGGCGGAGGCGCCACGAGTCCTCTTCCTTAAAGAGCTCCGGATCGACTTCGGCGAGGCTTTTCTGCATGTCCTCGTACTCGATCTCGGCGTCCTCTTTCCAGTAGGTGGCGAGGTAATCGACGGACTCATCAAGGTTGCGGCGGCACTCTTCCATAAGGACGGACTTCATGCCGGTCTCGTCCATCAGTTCGCCGTTGACGCGGTATTGCGACGCGCAGGGCTCGCAGACGACGACGAGCTTGCGCGCGTCGCAGTCGCTCTTGTCTTCGCATTCGTTGCAGCGCTCAGCGAACTGGGCCGCTTCGAGGCTGCGCGTGTAGCCGACAATCAGCTCATCGCCCATGGTCCCGCACGCCTGGCAGGCCATTTTCTCGGCGAGAATCTCATTGATCGCCTTGTCCCAATCGAGCTGCATCACGGCCTCCCCGGGGCCTCCCCGGTTACATCTCGACAGTATACCAGCCCGCTTGACCCGGCATCTCTTCGATCCCGACGGAAAGTTTGCGGATGTTGACCGCGCCAGCTTCACGCAGGAACGCCTGGAGGCGCCCGCCGAGCCATTCGGCCATGCGCTCGACCGTCGAATTGTCGATGGGCAGGGCGATCACGTCGGACTTGGGAAGGACATAACCGCGCCCACCGAACGAGATTTTCCAGCTCGAATCGGTCTCGAGAATGGCGAGGACGCGGCTGTCCCGCTGGAGGATGAACTTGTGGTCGAGCTCGTCGATGATCGTCTTCGTGGCGCGCTTCAGTCCGCCGAAGTCCCACACCCAGGACTCTTCCGTGAGGTCCCCTTCGAGTTCGACCGAGACGTCGTAGTTGTGGCCGTGAAGCGGTTCGCAGTCGCCCTGGAAGGTGGCCATGTGGGCGGCGGCGAAGCGAAGGCGGTTGCGTTCGACGGAGATCCGGCGGGATATCTGCATGGGGACGATAGTACCGAGTTGTGAGTCCCGAGTCGTCAGTCCCAAGTCCGAAGTCCAGGTGCGCTTGGCACGTGTGGCACGGTGGCACGGCGAGCCGCACAATCGGGCTGGCGCTGTTCGCGCCCGGGGACGGAGTGTGCCAGTCGTTATCGTCACGTCGAACGAAGCGGGCGCGGGGAAGACCGGCGTCGCGGCCGCTATCGCGCGCCATTTCGCCTACCAGGGATTGGCCGTTCGCCTTGCGCGCGTTACGGGGGGACCGGCCGCGCACGCGGATGCGGCCTACTTCGCTGCCCTTTCGTTCGTCCCTGGCTCGGCGGCTTCGCCTGTCCCTTCCGCCGAGATTGTCGATCCCGCCGATCGTGCGTTGCTCGTGGTCGAGACGGACGACACGGTGCAGCTGAGCGTACCTGGAGCGGCTACGGTGGTTGTCGCGCGCGGCGCTGCCCCCAAAGCCGTCGCCGAGGGTGTTGCCGCCGTTGTGGTGACCGCGGCCGGCGGCGTGCCGCGCCTGAAGACCGAACGCCCTGAGGGAGGCCCGATGGCCGTCCTCCTTGGCGATGACCGGACGCTCGCCGGCTTCAGCGTGGAGGAAGCGCGGCAGACGCTTCGCGCCGAGATCCTGGTCGAAGGAGATGTCGCGGACACGACCTGCGACCACCTCGTGATCGCACCGATCGGCTCGGACGCCGGCCAGCCGTATTTCAAACGCTTCGATTCCAAGGCCGTGGTCGTGCGTTTCGACAAGACGGACCAGCACCTCGCGGCGATCCAGTCGGACCCGGCCTGCCTCATCCTCACCGGCGGACGGCGCCCATCCGAGTACCTGTTTGATGTCGCCACGGCAAAAGGGATCCCGGTGCTGCTCTCCCGGACGGACACGGAGAACACGGTGATTGCGCTCGAAGGGATCTTCGACCGCACGCGGTTCGTCGGCGAACGGAAGCTGGACCGGATGTCGGCGCTGCTCGAAGAATCCGGACTGTTCGAGCAGCTCGGGCGCTGAGTCCCCTCTGCCGTCTATAGTTGGCCGGGCGTCCAGTCGATTCGCCCCACGCCACCCGACCTCGTATCCTTCGGAACCGGTTACCCATGTTCAAAAAAGTGCTCGTCGCCAACAGGGGCGAAATCGCCCTGCGTATCGTCCGCGCCCTGCGTGACCTCGATATCCATTCGGTCGCCGTCTATTCTGACGTGGATCGGCTCTCGCAGCATGTGCGCTACGCGGATGAGGCTCACAACATCGGCCCCGCGAACGCGCGCCTGAGCTACCTCGATGGCGACAAGATCATCGCCACGGCGCTCGCCTGCGGGGCCGACGCAATCCACCCGGGGTACGGATTCCTGGCGGAAAATGCCGACTTCGCGGAAGCGGTCGAGAAGGCTGGGCTCACCTTCATCGGCCCTTCGCCGGCTTCGATGCGCGCCCTCGGTGACAAGATTGCCGCGCGCGCGATGGCGATCTCGGCCAACCTCCCGGTGGTCCCCGGGTCGCCGGAAGTTACCTCCATCACCGACGCGATCGCGATCGCCGAACAGATCGGCTTTCCCGTGATGGTGAAAGCGGCGGCGGGTGGTGGCGGCCGCGGCATCCGGATCGTCCAGAACGCCGGCGAATTCGCAAACGCCGCCGAACGTTGCATGCAGGAAGCACAGGCGGCTTTCGGCAACGCGACGATCTACATCGAGAAGCACCTGAGCTTCGTGCGCCATATCGAAGTCCAGGTGATCGGCGACAAGCACGGGAACATCGTGGCCGTCGGCGAGCGCGAATGCTCCATCCAGCGCCGCCACCAGAAGATTATCGAGGAGTGCCCGAGCATCGCGGTCACTCCGGAACTGCGGCGCAAATTGAGCCGCGACGCTGTCCGCATCGCGCGGGCCGCCAATTACCATAACGTTGGGACGGTCGAGTTCCTGTTGACGGCCACCGGCGAGTACTACTTCCTCGAAATGAACACCCGGTTGCAGGTCGAGCACCCGGTGACGGAGCTGACGACCGGCACCGATCTCGTGAAAGACCAGATCCTCGTCGCCTTCGGCCAGGAGTTGCCGTACGACGAGACGGAGCTGCTGACGCGCGGCTGGGCGATCGAGTGCCGCATTGTGGCCGAAGACCCGTTTAACGGCTTTTTGCCGTCGGTTGGGAAGATCGTGCTCGCGCGCGAACCCGCCGGGCCTGGCATTCGCGTCGAAAGCGCGCTGTACGACGGCATCGAAGTGACGCCAGACTACGATTCGCTGCTGGCGAAGGTGACGGCGTGGGGCCGTACGCGGGATGGTGCAATTATGCGTATGCGCCGCGCGCTGGCCGAGTTCCGGGTCGTCGGTGTGGCGACGAACATCCCGTATCTCCAGGAGATCCTGGGGATGGATGACTTCAAGTCTGGCAATTTCGATACAGGGTTCCTCGATCGGCACCAGGTGTCCGCGGTTGAGGGCCTGGAGCAGCAAAAGCTTGTGGCCCAGCTCGCAAGCTTGTTGATGGTCACGTCTGGCGACTCCGCCGAGCGGGGCGCCGCCAGTAACGGAAACGGCAACGGGGTGCTGAATGGACACGGCTCGCAGAAGGCATCCGCGTGGCGGGAGCGGATGAGCGGCGCGGCACTCTCACAAGGAGCGGGACGATGGCCCAGAAGTATCTAGTCCGGCTCGATGAAGACGAGGACGTCAGCTTCGAAGTGCGGCGCGAAGATGGGCGCATTGAGGTGCGGCGCGAAGACGAAGAAGCGTGGCTCACGTGTGAGCTATCGCGAGTCGGTGATTCCGAGCTCTATCTCCTTATGATCGACAACCGTCCAACGGAGCTCTATCTGCAGCGACGGCGGGGCGGCGCGTTCGTGACCGTTGGGCGGCACACGTTTGATTGCGCCGTCGGACCGTGGCGGCCTCCGGGGCAGCGCGTGCAGGGCGAGGCCGCGGCTGGTGGCATGTTCAAGGTCACGGCCCCCATGGCCGGGTCCATCGTGGAAGTCCGCTGCCGGCCGGGGGACGAGGTGGCGAGCGGCCAGGTCCTGCTGATCATCGAGTCCATGAAAATGAACAATGAGCTACGTGCGCCGCGCGCGGGCGTGGTGGAGAGCGTGCCGATCGCGGCGGGGCAGCGGGTCCGGGCGAACGAGCTGCTTGTCGCGCTGCGCCCTCCAGACGCTTCCCCCGAAGGTTAAGCGGTCGTCCCAGGGCTTCAGATTCGAACCTGTGGGCGGCTTAGCGGCGGATTCCCCAGAGTGATGTATGCGATTTTAGGATATAGGGCGGCAGCGGGTTAACGTTGGCGGCCGGTTCCGTGGGTGGGGTCTATAGGGGACATAAAAGATCCCGAGAGATCTGGGCCGGATTCTGTTCAGTTGCGTATTCAGCTGTGCTGGAAGTGTTCAGAAGGGAGAAAGAGTGGCCAGATTGCGTGGCGATTTTCCCAAACCAAGGCGTCATGGAATGTGAAAAACGTATTGACCCCCTCTAGAGCGGTGGGCTACGGTGTCCCCGGCCGTGCTAGATGGGGAGCTAGCGGTGTCCTGCACCCGCAATCCGCTATAGCGGGGTTGAATTACTGTCTTCGGCTTGTGTCTCTGGGGACTACCCCTGCCACACCGGCGTTGAGGATCCGGTCCTGCGCGGCGAAGCGCTATGAACCTGGTCAGGTCCGGAAGGAAGCAGCCATAAGTGGATGTCTCCGGGTGCCGCAGTCAACCGGGTCCGAGCTGGTCGGCAATGGGTAAGCCTGGGGGCCAGGACAACGGCAGGTGCACGGCCTGACTAATCCCACCCCACGCCCCTGTACCCCGCAGCCAGCGGGGGCGTAAAAGTCTCACCGAGGAGTGAACGTGGCCCAGGCACTTCGGCCCCCGCGATATCGCGGAAGGCTGGGAGCCGCGGAACAGCACGCCGCCCGGTCCGACCTCTTGCTGCACCCCCGCCACTTTCGAGGTCGGCATCATGCAGCCACCATTTTCGTGGTGCTGCTGCTTGCTGTCGTTGGTTTCCAGCTTTTCCCTGAAAAAGACGTGACGGTCCTTACAAACGGACAGTCGTATCGCGTCTCCACCACCTTTGGCCCCCAGTCCGAGGCGCTTTCCGCCGCCGGGCTGGACCTCGCCCCCGGCGACCGCGTCCTCGAAGGGACGGGTGGCCGCTACCTCAGCCTCGCCGTCCAGCGGGCGCGGCCGGTGACCGTCGCAGTCGATGGCGCCACCTTTGCGGTTCGCACGCAATCGAGCACCGTGGCCGGCGCGCTCGCCGATGCGGGTGTGGACTTGCACCCGGGGGACCGGGTCACCGTCGATGGCCAGCTCGCGATCCCGCGGGGAACGCTGTACTCGCCGAGCATCGCGTCGCGGGCCGTGCCAAGACTTCCTTCCAACGCCGCCGCCATCCCGGTACGGCTCGCCGTGCTCCGGGCGCGGCCCGTCTCGGTGCTCGTCGATTCCTACCGCCTGACCATCGATTCGACCGCCCAGACCGTGCAGGATGTGCTTCTCGAACTCGGGATGACCGTGCGCGAAGGAGACCTTGTCCATCCCGGCCTCACGGCGTCCGTGACGGCGGGCACGACGATCCGTTTGGACAAGGGCCGGACCGTGGCGGTCCGCCTTGATGGCAAGGATCAAACGCTCTACACCCTCCAGCGCACCGTGGGCGACGTGGTCCGGAT
>JANXYE010000334.1 GCA_025350285.1 Chloroflexota bacterium | reverse complement strand
TGGCGCGAGTGGCCTCTGTGATAGCGCCGAGCATTGCCGCGAGTTCATCAATACGGGCGTCGCCGTCTACTTCGTGAACATCGCTCCAGTTGCGCTGGCTGTCGGTCTGCTTGGAGACGACGAAGTGGCGGGCGGCGAAGGAGGCGACCTGCGGGAGGTGGGTGACACAGAGCACCTGGTGACGGCCTGCAAGACGGGCCAGGGCATCGCCGACGAGCGAGCCGGCACGCCCGCCGACGCCTTCGTCCACTTCGTCGAAAACGACGAGCCGGGGTTCGGCGGCGGCGCCGAGGACCGTGGTGAGCGCAAGGAGAAAGCGGCTCGTTTCGCCACCGCTGGCGACGGCGGAGAGCGGGCGGGGCGATTCGCCGCGGTTGAAGCTGGCGAGGAACTCGACGCGATCGACGCCGGATTCGGTGAAGGCGCGCGGGTGGCGTTCGCCGTCGCCGGGACCTTCGCGTTCCGTTATGACGACTTCGTAGTCCGGGAGTCCCACGTGTAGCCCGTCGGGGTCGTCTTCGCAGGCAAAGCCGACAGAGAGGGTGGCGGCGGCCATGCCCAGGTGTTCGAGTTCACGGGCTATGGAGCGGACGAGCTCGCCGGCCGAGGCGCGGCGGGCGGCGGAGAGGGCCTCGGCGGCTCGAGCAACGGTCTCGGCGAGTTCCGCCTCCCGCGCCTGGAGGGCTCCGGCGGAGGCTTCGCTGGAGGTGAGTTCGAGCAGGCGGCGGGTGCCGTCCTCCCCATAGGCAATAACATCGGCGGTTGTCTCGCCGTACTTGCGGCGCAAACGGCTGAGCCGGTCGAGCCGCTCCGCGATGGCCGAGAGCCGTTCGGGATCCTCCTCGAGAGAGTCCCGGTAACGGCGGAGGTCACGCTGGAGGTCCGAGGCGGTCGCTTCAAAAGCTGAGGAGAGTCCCTGGAGGCCGGAGGCGGGGTCGCGAGAGGCAAGGTCCGCGAGGGCGCGGAGAGCCTCCCCCAGGACGGCCGAGTCGAGGGCTTCGAGCGCGGTGGTCGCGTCCGCGAGGAGGCGGGCGACGCTGCTGAGACGCGTCTGTTCAGCGCGGAGTGCCTCCTCTTCGCCGGAGACGAGGACTGCGGCGGCGATCTCATCGACTTCGAAGCGAAGCTGATCAACGAGGCGCTCACGTTCGCGCACGTCGGTAGCGAGGGCGCGGAGCGAGCGGCGCAGTTCGCGCAGTTCGCGGACGAGAGCGGCCAGGTTGCGCTGCCGGACAACGAGGGCAGCGTACTCATCCAACACCGCGACCTGCACGTTCGAGCGGAGGATGGCGAGCTGTTCCGACTGGCCGTGGATATCGACCAAGCGAGCGCCGAGGGCCTGAAGTTCGGCCAGGGTCGCTGCCCGGCCGTCGATGCGAGCGGTGGAACGGCCGGCCAGCGAGATCGCCCGCTCGAGCGTGACGAGTCCGTCGGGAAGGGCGAGCACGGCCTCGACCGTAGCGCGTTCGGCGCCGGTGGCGATCACCTCGCGGCCGCGGCGGGCGCCGAAGACGAAAGCGAGGGCATCGACGATCAGCGACTTGCCAGCCCCGGTTTCGCCCGTGAACACGTTTAAGCCGGGCGCGGGTTCTATCGCGAGTGAGCGCGCGACGGCGAAGTCGTGGATAGTCAGCCGTTCAAGCACGGGAAGTGGCGCTCGAAAGCTGGAGGTCGAGTTTCTCGGCGAGGTCGCCGTAAAAGCTGGCTGGCTCGCGGAAGCGGACGAAGCGGGTACGGTATTCGCTGAGGCGGACCATCACGCTCGCGCTGTTCGAGACGGGGATGTCCTCCTGGCCATCGACACTGAGGATCGCGCCGTGGTCGGAGGTGACGCGCAGTTCGACTTCGGCATCGGCCGGGAGGACGATTGAGCGGCCAAGGGCGAGGTGGGCGGAGACGGGCGTAACGACGAGGTGCTCTTCCGTGGGCGAGAGGATAGGGCCCCCGGCGCTGAGGGAGTAGCCAGTGGAGCCGGTGGGGGTGGCGACGATCATGCCGTCGCAGCGGTAGCGGGCGAGGCGGGTGCGGTCGATGAAGAGGTCGACGTAGATGGGGCGTCCGGGCGCTTTGCGGCTGATGACGATGTCGTTGAGGCCGTGGAGGGCGCGGCTAATGCCGTCCGCCTCGTCGCGCAGGTCGGCGCGGACCATGACGCGCTCTTCGATACGCCAGTCGCAGTCGAGGATGCGCTCGAACTGGTTGAAGCAGTCTCGCGGGCTCATATCGGTGAGGAAGCCGAGGCGGCCCATGTTGATACCGAGCAGCGGGATGACGTGGGGGATGGAGATGCGGGCGGCGCGGAGCACCGTGCCGTCGCCGCCGATGCAGACCACGAGATCGGCTCCGATGAGGGTTTCGCTAGCCTCATCGGCCCAGACGTTGCAAACGGTGGCCTCGACCTTGCGGCGGGCGAACTCGCGGGCGAGTTCGGCGGCGAACGCGGCGGCGCCTTCGCTTTGGGGGTGATGGAGGACGGCGACGCGGTTCAACATGCGGCAGCTCCGGGGCTGTGGACGTGGAGCAGGTGCTCAACGTTCCCGTCGCCCCCGTGGACGGGGCATTCTAGCGCACGATCGACTGTCCAGCCCGATTCGGTGGCAAAGGCGACGAATTCCGTGAGGACGCGCTGGCGGACGCGGATATCGCGGATGACGCCACCACGCGGGACGTCGGCGGGCCCGGCTTCGAACTGTGGCTTGAGCAGGAGGACACCTTCGGTAAGCGGAGCGAGCCGGGCGGCGCAGGAAGGGAGCAGCCGCCGGAGCGAGATGAAGGACACATCCGCGACGAAGAAGGTGAGTTGGGGTGGCAGGGGCGGAAGGTCGCGGGCGTTAATGCCCTCCCGGAGGGTGACCCGGGGGTCCTCGCGGAGGCGCTGGTGGAGCTGGGCGCGCCCGACATCGACGGCGAGAACGCTGGCGGCGCCGGCCTGGAGCATGCAATCGGTGAAGCCGCCTGTCGAGGCGCCAATATCGAGGCAGTCGCGGCCGGTGAGGTTGATGGCGAACGAGTCGAGCGCGGCCTGGAGCTTGAGCCCGCCGCGGCTGACGAAGCGTTCTGGCTGGATTACCGCCAGGTCGGCGGATTCTTCGAGGGCGGTGGCGGCCTTCACCAGCTTCACCGTGCCGGAGCGGACCTGCCCGGACATGATCAACCGCTGGGCGCGTTCACGCGTTTCGGCAAGGCCACGTTGGACCATGAGGACATCTGCACGCACTCGGGCCATTCGGCAAGGGTAGCGGCCGGGACGGGCTCGCGGCCAGTCGAAGTGCTTAGTGCTTAGTCCTTAGTCCTTAGTGGGATATCGTTCGGCTATGAGTCCGAGAGAACGGGTGGAGGCGGCGTTACTGGCCGCCGGAATTACTTCGCAGGTGGTGGAGTTCGACGCGAGCACGCGTACGGCGCCGGAGGCGGCGGCCGCCGTGGGGTGCGAACTCGGGCAGATAGTGAAGACGCTGTTCTTCCTCGCGGATGGACGGCCGACGCTCGTGCTGGTGGCCGGGGATCGGCAGGCCGATACGGGGAGGTTGGCGGAGCTGCTGGGCGTGACTCGGAAGAAGCTCAAGATGGGATCGCCAGACGAGGTGCCGCGGCTGACGGGGTACGAGATCGGCGGGGTTTCGCCTTTTGGTTCGTTGACAGAGACCGACGTTGTGATCGACGAGAGCCTGCGCCGGTTCGAACGCCTGTGGGCCGCGGCGGGGGCGGGGAACGCGGTTTTCGAAATCGGCACGAGGGAACTGGCGGAGAAAGTCGATGGGCAATGGGCAGCGATTACGCGCGACCCCTCGTGACGGCCGCGGAGACAGAGGTCGAGGGTCGCACGGGCCCGATGGCCCTGCTGGTGGCAATGCGCCCCTATCAGTGGCCGAAGAACCTGATCGTGTTCGCGGCCCTCGCCTTCAGCGCGGGCGACGCCTGGCGGCCGGGCGAGCCGGACGAATGGTGGCCATTGCTCTGGCGGACGGCGCTCTTGTTTGTGCTCTGGTGTGGGGCCGCGAGCGCCATCTACCTCGTGAACGACCTCTGCGACCGCGAGGCGGACCAGTTACATCCGCGCAAGCGGTACCGGCCGATCGCGGCGGGCCTCGTCTCTTCGCGCCAGGCGGCGACCGCGGCGGTGTTGCTGGCGGTCGTGGCTGTACCGCCAGCATTCGCGCTGAGTACTACCTCCGGCTGCATCCTTGCCGGCTATATGGTGGTGATGGCCGCGTATTCCTACGAACTGAAGCGGGTCGCGATTTTGGATGTGCTCATCTTGAGCGGCGGGGTGGTAGCGCGGGCGGTGAGCGGGGCGACGGCCATTGATGTCGCGATTAGCCCCTGGCTTTATCTTTGCACCGCGTTCGGGGCGTTCTTCCTGGGGAG
>JANXYE010000310.1 GCA_025350285.1 Chloroflexota bacterium | reverse complement strand
ACCATCGGCTGCAGCTTCGCGCGGAGGGCACATGCCCCTCGCGCACCGCGATTCGACCTCCTCTGGCTAAGGAGCTGTCTGCCGCTCGGAGCGATGTCGGTACTACAGACGGCCTATTCGCGGTCCGCAATCCTCGCCCCGGCACTCCTGCTTTCGACGTCCGGGAAGGGCGAAATCGCGCAGGGCTTCAACCTCTACCTTACGGGCACGCTCCTGCCGGGGGCTCTCGCCATCGCCACCTGGCCGCTCGTCGGGCGCGCGGTGCGCCGGTCACGCGCCGAGGGGCTGCGGCTCACCGGCGTCTACTCCGTCCTTGGAGTCCTTAGCGTTCTGCCGGCGACGGCCGTCCTGCTGGTCATCCCCGGCCCGGTGCTGGAAGCGATTTACGGCCACACCAGCCCTGGGCTGGAGGCGTACATGCGCTGGGCCGCCCTGGCGCTCTTCTTCCAGTGCCCCAGCGCCCTGGTGCTCAACATGCTGATCTCGCTCAACCGCGGCCGGACCGTGGCGGCGGTGTGGGCATTGGCCTTTACGCTTTCGACCGTGCTCTTCCTGGCGGGGGCCGAGATCTGGGGCGTGGCCGGGGCTGGGTTCGGATTGTTCGTGGCCGAGGCGGCCCTCCTGGGGATCTTCATTTGTGCCCTCGAACCGCCGCCGCGGCGCGTCCTGGCCCTCGGCGGCGGGCTAGCGGCCGCCGCTGGCGTGGGTTGCGCGGCGCCATTCGTCAGCCAGAGCCTGGCCTTTCCGGATCCGCGTTCTGGCCTGCTTGTGCTGCTCGGGTTGCCGTTCGTAGTGCTTTTCGTACTGCGCGGCTTGCGTTACGACCTGCTTGCTCCCGCCGCGATCTTCACGCTGGCCTGGACGAGCGCGCTCGGCGTCTCGCAACTTCCCCTCTACCCGTCGTTCTCGTGGAGTAGCGAGATGTGGGTCCTCGTGACCATCCCTCCGGCCGCCTTCGCCCTGGCCTGTGCCATTGGCACCGGCGGCGCGGCCAGGAACGTACGCCACGCCGCCGCCGGGGAGGCGCTCCGCTTCCGGCCGCCACGGCTGATGCTAGTCCTCTTCGTCCTCGTCGGGTTGGTCGGTTGGGCGCGCTTCTTCCAATCGATCGGCACGATTCCATTGCTTTCCGGCAACATCGATAGCCTGCGATTCGCGCACTTCCCGTTCACCGCACTCGTGGCTACGCGGTTCGGACAGGTGGCGGTGATCGCTGGCATCTTTTTCGCGCTCTGCGCGAAGGAGCGCCGCCTCCAGTTCTTCTATTTCGCTGTCGCGGGCGCCGCCTCGGTGCCGATCCTCCTCAGCGGCGGGCGGCTTTACATCATCTCCGCGTTCGCCTCTGGGGCGATTGGCTACATTCTGCTGCTCGGCATTTCGCGCCGGGCTCTCCTCCTGAGCGCGGCGGGAGGCGCGGCAGTCCTGCTGGTCGCTTCCTCGCTCTTTTTCACGCGCATCGAGCAGCAGACCGCGAACCCGTTCAAGACATACCTCGATCAAACGCTGAAGCGAAACCGGCCCGCCTCCCTCGGGTTCACCATCCCCCTCCAGATGGCCGCCTCCGCGAGCATGTATACCCTTTCGGACCTGCTCAACACGCGGGCGTACGAACGCGAGCAGGGCGATGGCTTCTTCTCCACGAAGGCGTTCGACCGCTTCCTCCCCGCCAAGGACATCGAAAAGCCAGCGGAGCGAGAGGCCCGCTTCGGCCAGATTACATCGACCTACCTCGGGCCGCTGTACGCCGACGGCGGCCTCGAATTCACGATCATCGCATCCGTGCTTGGCGGGCTGGCCTACGGGCTCCTCTACCGCCAGGTACGCAAGCGAATGACGCTCTTCTGGATATTGTTTTACGCGTACGCCGCCTTCTGGCTCGTATTTGCCATCTACCTGAACTATTGGGCGACGCATGGCCTCTGGATAGTCGATATACCGATGATGGGCATCATGGGCCTCGCTGGTGGCAGGGTTGTGGCGGCCGCGCGGCGCCGATCTTTTCCGCTGCCCCGGCCGGCCGCCGCAACCACCTTCGCGAGGACGCCACATGCGTAAGGTCATTCTTTTCGAACTGAACGAAGTGCCGTACCCGATCATCGACGAGTACTGCCGCCGCGAACCCGGCTCCTTCCTCGCCAGGGCGCTCCCGCGCTGCGCCCAGTACACGACCGTCGCCGCCGACCAGTTGCAGCTCGACCCGTGGATCACGTGGGCCACGCTCCATCGTGGGGTAGCGGATATCGACCACGGCATCCTCCACCTGGGGCAGGATCTTGATCGCGCCGATGCGGCCTTCCCGCCGATCTGGACGATCGCGAAGGACGCCGGGCGGTCGGTGGGCGTGTTCGGCTCGCTCCACAGTTCCCACGTGCCAGGGACGATCGATGCTTACGACTTCTACCTGCCGGACTTTTTCGCGGATACGGCCTTGGCTCATCCCTCGCGCCTACGGGCGTTCCAGGCGTTCAACCTCGCGATGACCCGCCAGTCCGCCCGGAACGTGGATCGCAGGATACCGTTGAAGCCGGCCGTGGCGTTTCTTCGCCAGGCGCCATTCCTCGGCGTGAGCCCCGCGACGGCGCGCAAGCTTCTGGCCCAGTTGGCGGCGGAGGTGCGAAAGCCGAACCGTAAGATCCGCCGCCGCTCCCTTCAGCCAGTCGTGATGTTCGACATTTTCTTCAAGCTGCTCCAACAGAACCAACCAGACTTCGCCACCTTTTATTCGAACCACGTAGCGGCGGCGATGCACCGCTACTGGGCGGCCCTCTTCCCCGAAGACTATGCCGACCAGCCGATGGGCGACGATTGGCGTCAGACCTACGGCGCTGAAATCCTTCATGCGATGGATCGGTTCTCGGAGATCTTCCGCCAACTCGTCCTCTTCACCCATGCCCGACCCGACTACGTGCTCGTGGTCGCGAGTTCGATGGGCCAGGCCGCCATCCCGTCGCGGCAGACGTTCGAATTCCTCACCGTTAGCGACGTGCCTGCGTTCATGCGGGCGCTTGGCCTGCAGGCGGGCGAGTGGGAGCAGCGCAACGCCATGGTCCCCTGCGTGAGCATCGCTGTGGCGGAGCCGGTACGCGACCGGTTCCGGGAGCGGCTGGCCAGCTTGGGTATCGGCGAGATGTCGATGGTCGCCGACGAACGGCCGGTCCATGCTCTCTGTTTCGATGAGCGCGAGGGCGGATTCTTCCACATCTTCGTGCAGGCCGACAATTACGCCGGGCCCCGGATCGCACGGCTCGGCGGCGCACCGGTCACCTTCGACGAACTCGGCCTTGGCATGATGGCGCATGAGGACGGCGTGAACTGCACCGCCCAGCACACGCCCGAGGGCAGCCTCCTAGTCTACGATCCGCGCAAACGGTTGGACGGGAGGCGGCGGCCTTCCATCTCGACGCTCGACGTGGCGCCATCGCTATTGGCCGCGCTGGATGTCCCTATCCCGCGCCACATGCACGGCGAACAGACGATCGCTATCCAGGCGTAGCAGGGGGTTAGCGGGCGCCCTTGCCGCGCAGCACCGCTAGCGGCGTTCGCAGCAGCACACCGATGTCCAGGGCGGGCGAGCAATGTTCCGCGTAGAAGTTATCGAGGGCGATGCGGCGCCGGATCGTGAGATCGCTGCGGCCGCGCGTTTGCCAGAGGCCAGTCAGGCCCGGCCGGACGAGCGTCAGGGGCAGCCCGAGAGCGCCGCGCTCGAGGAACTCAGCCGGCGCCAGGGGCCGCGGCCCGACAAGGGACATCTCGCCATGGAGCACGTTCCAGAGCTGCGGGAACTCGTCGATGCTGCTCTTGCGCAGGAACGCGCCAACTCTCGTAATGCGCGGGTCGAACGTGAGTTTCCGCGTCTTGCGGTAGGTCTCCCGCTCGGCCAGGCGCTCGGCGAGGTAGTCCTCTAGGATGCGCGGATCCGCGTCCATCGTCCGGATCTTGAAACAGCGGAACGGCCGCCCACCGATACCCACACGCACGTCTGTGTAAAACGGGAAGTGCCGATCGACGACGGCCACGAGGAGGGCGGCCACGAGCACCGCCGGGAGCGCGAACAAACTGGAGATCGCGGCAACGGCCACGTCCATCAAGCGTTTCCACGGGCGAAGAGGTGGGCGGGCCCCGTGGGCCGCCGCCAACAGCCCTTCGATCTCGACCAAGGCGGTGCCCTCGATCGGCGAAAGGGGCGGCTCGCTCAAGCGCTCATCTGGTGGGGAAGATGGCGCACGGTCATGGCCGTGCAGCCGTTCTGGTATCACACTCACCCGCAACCTGCCAGTTCATCGCGCCGGAGCCCCACCGGCTGAATGTAGTCGTCATCATGCGGCGCGCCTAAGAACCCGGCAAGAAACCGCTGAGCCGGAGTCGTCATGTCTCCTCTTTCGACGCCGCCCGGGTGGTTCGTCACTTCGCGGGGCCGGTGCTAGCATGCTTGCTGGGAATAGGGGGACGGATGACGCTCCGCGACTACCTCAAGATCGCGCAACGCTGGTGGTGGCTTGTCCTTGTCGGCTGCCTGCTCTCGGCGATAGCGGCGTTCCTCGTCTCCTCACAGATTCCCGACGTGTATCAGGCACGGGTCGCTTTGTTCGTGAACCAGGGCGAAAACGGCGGCTCGCAATCGTACAACGACCAGTTGCTCAGCCAGAACCTGACGAAGACCTACGCACAGCTCGTCACCGGCAACTCCCACCTCAAGATCGTCGCCGAACAGGTGAAGGACGTCACAGTCAAGCGCCTTCAGGAGAACGTCTCCGCGCGACCGATACCGGACACGCAGAACATCGAGGTTTTCGCTAAAGACAAGAGTCCGGAGCGAGCGGCCTTCATCGCGAACAAGGTGGCGCAGACGTTCCCAGACTACGTGCAGGTGGCGCAAGCGGGGAATCTCCAGCCAGACGCCGCCCGCCGCCCCACGACCGTCTTCGCCTACGACGCGGCGACCGCCCCGGATAGCCCCGTCGAGCCGAACACGCTCCTGAACGTCTTCCTCGGGACCTTCCTCGGCCTGCTGATCGCGATTGGCGCGGTCGCCATCGTTGAGTACCTGGACGATGGCATCGACGAGCGCGAGGATATCGAGCGGCTCGAAGTGGCCTATCTCGGCTCCGTCTTCCAGGCGTCGCCGCCGAAGGGCGTGGACCGCAAGTCCTGGGTCCCGTCGATCATCGAAGCGGACCCTAAAGCGCCCCTTTCCGAGTCCTACCGGCAGGTCCAGGCGAACCTCGCGTTCGCGTTGAGCGCGACCGACTGCCGGATACTCCTTGTCACCAGCCCAGGGCAGGGCGAGGGCAAAAGCACGACCGCGGCCAACCTCGCGGAAGCCCTCGCGGAATCATCCAAGAGCGTGCTCCTCATCGATGGGGACCTGCGCAAGCCCGACGCACACCGCTACTTCTCGCTGCCCAATAACTCGGGCCTGACGTCCACCTTCCTCGTCGATCCGAAGGCCCTCTCATCGTTTATCGACCGGGTCGGCGATTCTCTCTCCGTCCTCACCGGCGGGCCGATACCACCGAATCCGACGGAACTCATCAGTTCCGCGAAAATGCGCCACAACCTCGCAACCCTCTCAGAACCGTACGATGTCGTCATCATCGATAGCCCGCCGATGCTCGGCCTGGCCGACGCTTCCATTTGGACGACGCTCGTGGATGGCGTGCTGGTGGTCGCCCGGCGCGGGAAGACACGTAGAGGCCCGCTCGAAGAGACCATCGCGGCCGTGCGCGCGAGCCGCAAGCCGCTGCTCGGCGTTGTCCTGAACGGGTCGAACCGGCGAAGGAATTCCCCCTACGCGTACCGCTATGGCTATGGATACGAGCAGGCGGGCCAGCCGGAATAGGGCCTTCGCAAGTATCGCCCATTACAATTGCGCGACACCCTCTTGAGTGTGGGGTATCCGCACGAATAGTATGTTGACGCTATTGCTTTAGGAGGCGGTCAGATGCGACGTGCGAGGATGGTTCTTCTGGCTTTGTTTGCGCTCGCGGCGCTGCCGCTTGGAGCGGCTTACGCACAGTACCCGGCGCCGGTCGGCGCCTGCTCGATTGCCCCGAACCAGCCTTCGGTGCTTCCGAATTCGACCCTGACGTGGACGGTGAGCGTCCTTACCGGCAGCGGTGCGCCCGCCCCCGGCGTGAGTGGCACCGTTTCGCTGAGTTCCGGCCAGGGCACGCTGACAACTCCGCTGTTCACGAGCGACTCGGCAGGCAAGGCCACCATCTCCGTCATCACAGGCGCGGCGCCGGGCGATATCACGCTTGCCGTCACCTGCGGTTCGCTACAGACTTCGAGCATCCTGAGGGTCGCCACGTCTGCCGTCATCCCGAAGGCGCCTGACACCGGCTTCGGCACGACCGATAGCGGTTCGGGTTTCCCGTTCCTCTGGATGCTCGCTGGGGTGACGCTGGTGGGCATCGCTGGGGCCAGCACGGTCGCCGTCGCGCGCCGCCGGTAACGCCCCACAATCTTCGACTACCACGACAGCCCGTCCTTCCCGGCGGGCTGTTTCGTTCTCCGGCACGTTCGCCAGGCCTGCGTTGGCCGAACAGCCCCGGCCACGTATCGTGGCGCTCCATGAAACCTCTGGTGATTGGCCACGCCGCGGCGGCCGGCGAAGGCCCGGCGAACACGCTCGCCGGGGTTCGAGCTTCGCTGGATGCCG
>JANXYE010000299.1 GCA_025350285.1 Chloroflexota bacterium | reverse complement strand
TGGCGCGATGCAGTTCACGGTCACGCCGTAGCGGCCGAGATCCCGGGCGGCGACGCGGGTCAAGCCCGCGACGCCAGCCTTGGCAGCGCCGTAGTTCGCTTGTCCGGAGTTGCCCTGTAGCCCGGAAACCGAGCTGTAGTTGACGATCCGCCCGTAGCGCTGCTGGCGCATGAGCACCGCCGCCGGCTTGAGCGTCGTGAAATGGCCCTTCAGGTCAACCCGGATGACGTCGTCCCACTCTTCTTCCGTAAGGTTGAAGACCATGCGGTCGCGGAGGATTGCGGCGAGGTTAATCAGCCCGTCGAGACGCCCGTAGGTGTCCAGCGCCGTCCGCACGACGCTCTCGCCGCCGTCCATCGTCGAGACATCGGCGAAGTTCGCGACGGCCGTACCGCCGGCCTTCTTGATTTCATCAACGACCTGGGCGGCAGGGCCGTCGTCCTGTCCGGAACCGTCGGGGTTGACGCCGGGGTCGTTCACGACGACGCGCGCGCCCTCGGAAGCGGCCAGAAGCGCGCACTCGCGCCCAATCCCGCGGCCAGCGCCGGTCATCGCCACTACTTTGCCTTCGAGCAGACCTGCCATAGCCAAAACTCCTTCAAACCACAAAGACACAAGGAACACAAAGCCTTCGTTCGTGCTCTTTGTGTCTTGGTGTGAGCGAATGCTGCGTTACTTGAAGACGACCGTGGCGCTCCCGGGGGTCGTTTTCGTGCCGTCGGCCATCTCGGTCCAGACTTCCACTTCGACGATCTTGGAATTGCCTTCTTCGTACTTCTTGCGGACAATGCCTTTGCAGAGGATATCCTCGTTCGGGAAGTCCATGCCGCGGTAGCTGCACCCGTACTTCTTGATCCGGGCGTTCGTGCCCACCCAATCGTGCACGAGTTGGCCGAGGAAGGCATTCTTCAGCGCGCCGTGCACGATGATCCCTTTCAGGCCCGTGCCAATCGCGAAGTCCTTATCGTAGTGGATCTGGTAGAAGTCGCCGGAACCGGCGGCCCACTGGACGAGCTGCTGCGTGCTGCAGTTCTTCTTGAGGACGGGCAATTCCTGCCCTTCCTGTACCTGGTCCCACGTGACTGCCATGTACTGCCTCCTCGTTGTGGCCTCTAGTAGCGGATGCCGGTCCCGGTCATGATGGCCACGACCTTGCCGTCGCCTTTGCGCTTGTATTCCGTTTTGCTGGTGGTGATCAGCATGTCGCCGATGCCACCCTTGCGCTCCTGGATGTCGGACGTGTAGCTCGAAGCTTCGAGCGTATCCCCGGCGCAGATGTCCTCGAAGTACTCGATCTCGGTACCGCCGTTGAGGATGCGCTTGAGCGGACGGCTTGGTTCGGGAGCGCGCGCGCCGCCTCGGCGTCCACCAAAGGTCGGGTCGCTCGTGCGGGGGTCATAGACGGGCGTGCCGAGATAGCCGGGAGGGCAGGGCAGGCTGCGGTAGCCAGCTTTCTTCGCTTCCTCCTCGTCGAAGTAGATAGGGTCCACGTGGCCCACCGAGCGTGCGAACATTCGGACCGAGAGCTTATCGACTTCATAGAACGACGGTTCCGAGCGGACGCCGATGGTCGTCCGCATCTCGTCGGTAATGAGCGAGCCTTCGTCTGCCATCCAATGCCTCCCAAGGGTGTGTGATGCGCCGGGAACGATAACGGAAGTGGCCGTCAAAGGGAATTGAAGCTCTTCAGGTCAGCCCCCGGCGCGGTCCACGCGGTAGATGACCGAGCCGCCGTTGCGGAAGACCGCCGTGAGCTGCGGCATCTGGTCGAACTTCGCCAGGCCGAAGGCGGTGCCGAAGGTCCGCTCCTCCGTGCCAACGACGACGTACGAGACGTTGTACTTGCGCAGGTAGCTGGCGGCGAATTCGGGGTTGGCGTCGGTGTAAAACCGCGCCGTGTCGGCCCGTCGCGCCTCGACGAGCGAAGTGTAGGCGGTGCGGTAGGCCACCTCGTGCCAGTCCCAGCCGATGACGGTTGGCAACCCCGTGTTCCACGAGATCCGGCCCGTCCAATGGTAGAGGGGGCCTACGGCCTCCACGATCACGGGGCTTCCCTTCACGTTGTTTCGAAGCCACTCGATCAGCGGCAGGTCATCTCCGAGCGTCAGAACGCGGTCGTCGGCGGGGGTCTCCGTGCCCCGGTCTTCGCCGAACTGGGCGAATGGAGAATCCAGGTAGGCGAGCCCGTCCAGCGTTCCCGATGGAGCCCCCTCGAATCGAGCCTCCTGGCGCGTTCGCGTGCCCGACCAGAGATACATGGCCGAGCCGGCTAACAACACGGCGAGCACGACCGAGAATGAGAGCGAAGCCGGCCGGCGTCTGGGCCGGATGGCTATACGCCAGCCATCCGCCTGCCAGAGCGCGCGCGCGATGTACCAGGCGGCGAACGCGGAGGCCAGCGCGTAGAGCTGCCACGCCTGCAACAAGAACTTGAAGGCCGTGTTCATCCGGACGATGTCGTACTCCGCCTGGACCACATCGATGCCGCCCGCGATGCCCACGGCGGCCGCGAACAGGGCGGTCCCGAGAATCCGGGGGATGTCCCGTGCCGGCGAGCGGTACTCAATCCAGAGGAGGTTGAAGAGGAACACGAGCAGCACGCAGCTCAGGGCGATGGTTGTCAGCCCGTTGTCGTGGCGCGAGAGGTCGCCGGCGGCGGTGGGCGGCGCCGCATAGCCCGGCGTGTGCCAGGTGAAGGCGATGAGGCCAATGAGAAACACGCCGAGCGCCGCCAGCTCCACCGGCCCGGCGACCATCGCCAATACCGGGTTGCGCCCGGGATTACCGCCGCGCACGCGGAGCTCTTCGTGATAGCGCACGGCGATGAACGCCACGAGGATGGTCACGAAGAGCCCAAAGTGGCCGAAGTAGTGCGGCGCGTAGGTCGTCTCCCGTGCCCGCACGAGGCCGGATTCGAACACCTCGAAGCGGCCCGTGTATGGCGCGAACACCACCGTGAGGACCACGGCCGCCATGGCGAGGTGCGCGACGGCGTCCCACCAGCGTTCTTGCCAGCGGCCTTCGCGCAGCACCTGCCCCGCCACAATCCCGGCCGAAACGAGCAGCGCCGCCGTGTAAAAGTCCCAGGTGTGGACGGTGCGGACGAGGCCCAGCGCGACCCCCAGGAACAACGCCAGGGCGAACGTGTGGCGCCGCAGCCGGGCGGTCGCGGAGACGATGTAGGCGATGACCCCCGCGACTGCGAGGCCGAAGAAAGGGAGCCCCATCAGGTGGGCGTGGAGGTCACCGAAGAGAAACGACCAGAACGGGAACTCGGTGATGTCGAACTGTCCGAAGTGGACGCGGCTCGGGCGCCACCAGTCGAACGGCGTCATCGTCGCGCCCTGGAAAAACCACTGGTAGAGGCCGCCAGCGAGCCCGGCAGCCCCTCCCAAGACGGGGATGTCCGCCCAGAGGTCCCAGGTGTTGAGGGCCTGAAGCCGCTCAATGGCCTGATGGCCGGCGTCCAGGTTCCCGATGCCCACGAGCAGCACGGCGCCGCCCAGCCCGCCGAGGATCGACGGCCGCGTCCAGCCCCGGCGCACCTGGGGACTCGCTTCCTTCGAACGCTTCGAAAGGGCGACGAGGTTGTGGGCGCCGCTAAAGGCCACGCTCGCGGCGAGCCCGGCGTACGTCGCGAGGCCGAGATTGAACCCCACCTGCGGGAGGATGCGAAGCGCGCGCATCGGCACCGCCAGCAGGAACCAGCCCATGTAGTAGTAGTTCATCGTCCCGCCCGCGAACCACGGGTCGTATGGCGGGAGGATGCTCGAACGTGCCACGGCCGTGAGATAGGCCAGTTCGACCGGCTTTTCGCCGCCTTGCGGGTGATACCAGAGATCCGGGTTGTTGTAGCGCAGCGCGAGCACGGCAAAAAAGGCGATGAGGAACACGATCTCGGCCGCGAGCCAGCTCGGCCAGCGCTCTCGCAGGTCCGTCACGATCTCGCGACGCCGAAAGTACCCGGCGATGTAACCCGAGAGCGTTACCACGCCGAACGCTCCCCAGGCGAGGCCGCTCCCGAACTGGGCAGCCCCCCAGGCCACGGTGACCCACGCGAGGAGCCCCGTCCCGGCGAAGCCGAAGAGCTTCGAAAGCCCGAACCCGCGGTCTGGCAGGGCGCGGAAGAGCCAGGTGACCCAGGGCACGGTCGCGAACGCGGCCACCTCGATCCAGAGCAGCCACCAAACCCACGGCAGGTGGGACGTGAGGCCGTCCGAATCGAACGCCTCCGTGAAGGTGCCGCCGGACTGCTGGGTTTCCGCCTCGGCGGCCGTGAACTGGAGCCCGTTCGCCTGGCCCTGCTTCGGCAGCAGGTTCGTGGCGCGTTCGGGGTGAGCCTGGTTCAGAAGAGCGACCGCCTTCACCGGATCCCAACGGTCGCTCTTCTTATAGATCCGGACCTCCGGGTGGTCGTAGACGGTGAACGACTCTTCCGCGCTGGAGTCATCGATCGACAGGCCGAGGAACGACGGCCGCAACGTGAAGTGCGCGACGAGGTCGAAGCCGAGCTCGCCGGAATCGAGCAGTTCGTAGTAACGGATGGTCGCCGGATACTCGCGTTCCAGACGCTTCACGCTGTCGCGCACCCGGTTCGACGTAATCGTGACGTACTGAGCGCCGTTCAAGCCGACGGTAGCGTCCTGTCCGCTACGCCCGAAGATCAGGGTGTTGACCTTCTCGATCGAATCGGTGTCATAGGGGTAGGTGTTGGCGGTCGGGTATTTGCCGGCGTCCCGCCCCGGGAGGGCGTAAGGGATGGTGTCGTCCCAGATCTCGCCCGTGACGACGGCGCCGTTCGGTGCGTTCTTGTAGAGCCACTCGCTTGCGGCGACGCGGGGATGTGCGGCGTCGAAGATCGTGCTGAAAGCCAACGCCCACCAGGCGGTCGCGGCGAACACCAGGCCAACGAGCGCATAGGCGGCGGCTTGCGTGCGCCGCGGTCGTGTGGCGGCTCGCCATGACGCGCGGAAGAACTTGGTCGCTCTCGAGTCCCCGGCAGGTTCGGCGCCGGCACCTGCCACGTTGGCGGCGGCGACACGACCCCGCGCGGCCCCGAGGAGCGCGGTCGCTCCCCAGGCCGCGAGCAGACAGAGAGACGGATAAATCGGTGCGAAGTAGCGCATGTAGGCCACGAAGCGCTGGCCCTGGTAACCGAAGACGACCGCCACGATGAGCAACGGCATGGCCAGCGCCAGCTCTCGCCGTTTGAAGGCGAGCACGACCGCAACCCCTGCCGCGGCGAACGCGAACAGCCCGAGCGCGGGCCCGGTGCCCCAGAGGACGAGGTTCTGGAAGGGCCAGAGGAAGCGTGCTCTCCCCGCGAACTGCACGAACGGCGGGAAGTCCACCTTGCCGTCCTGGAAGTCCCGCTCCCGCCGGATGTCCTGGAGCCACTGCTGGTTGATGGTCGTGTTCCACCAGTGCGGGCCGGCGAACGCGTACGGCTGGGCTACCCGGAAGACCACCATCGCGATGAGCAGCGCGAGGCAGAGGAGGGCGAGGTCGGTTGTCCAATGGCCCACCACCTGCCGCCGTTCGCCCCGCCAGCGCAGGCCGAGCCGTGGCCAATCGCGGAGCGCCACGCGCAGCCCAAAGGCCATCACCGGTACGGGCAAGAGGAGCAGGCCGTTGACCCGCGAGGCCACGGTCATGCCAAAGCAGAGGCCGAGCGCGACGACCAGCAGGCCTTCCAGAGCCACCTCCCGGCGCCCGCGCGTTGGCGCGGTTGAGTCGCCACCGGATGTGGACCGAAACGATGTCCTGACGAGCAGCACCGAGACCAGGAGCGTGGCCGTGCCGAAGAACACCGCGTACGGATCGACCAGCCAGAAGTGACTGAGCTGGATGGGGATGACGGAAAGCGCGTAGAGCAGCGCCGCGGCGAGCCCGGCCCGGCGGCTGAACAGCGCGCCGCCGATCAGGAAGATGAGCAGGATCGTTGCCGTGTCGAAGGCGGCCGATATCTTCCGGCCGCAGTTGACGGTCGTGTCGTAGTCGTCCTTCTCGCACAGTCGTCCGGCGAGTGGGCCGACAACCGCCACATGGCTCCCCGCGGCCGTTGCGACCGCCTTCCCCACGAAGATCGGCCACGTGCCATAGACGAACGACGGCGTCTCCGGTGCGTTGTAGGGGTTGAGCGGGCTCTTCGCAGTGTCGAAATACTCGCCCGCGCTCGACGGCCAATCGATCTTCTCAGCCACGATCGAGATAAACCGCTCATCCGGGTGCATGTGGAGCGGGACCGGGCTGCCCGCTGGTTGGTCCCAATCTAACCCGTGGAAGCGCAGCATTCCGCCGGCGACCACTACCGCAACCACGGCCAATGACCACGCCAGCCGCAACACGAGCGGGTGCGATAGCCAGCCGATGGCCGGGAGTGCCGGGACGCGCTTCAAGGTTGTCTCCGCCACAGCTCCTCCGGTGAGGCGCGATGGCAGCCATGGTACGCGCGCGCTGGCCCACGGTCGCGGGGAGTGTGGGTCGCGCCACTTAACGCTGCGAGCGGCCCGTGCTGGACGGA
>JANXYE010000295.1 GCA_025350285.1 Chloroflexota bacterium | reverse complement strand
GGCTGGTTGAGACACTCGCGAAGGAAGTGATGCATTCGCGCGCGCGCCTTCGCCGCCAGGGCGATCGGCGGTTGGTCGAAGCCGTGGATACCTCCCGGATGGGGAGTTCCGCCCGGTTCCCGGCAGCGATCCAGCGAGCGTACATGACCATGCTGTCGTCCAGGAGTGGATCCAGCGTGCCGGCGGTGAAGAGTGCGGGCGGCAACCCATGCAGATCGGCGAAGACAGCACTGAGAGGTTGTGAACTAATCGGCCTGACGGCGGACAGCGCAGATTCGGATTCGCCCCGTTTAGACCACGATTTGGCGATTCCTTCACAAGCTCTGAGAACTGAGAAGGCGTATTCGCGGGCGGTCCGCGGTTAATCGCTGGCTGGGAGCTCGAAGACGAGTTCTTCGATGCCATCGGGGGCGGTTTCGCGGCGGATGGGGGTGAACCCGCATTTTTCGAGGACGCGGATAGAGGCGAGGTTGTGCTTGGCCACCCGCGCAAAGAGCGGACGCTTTTCGACTTCCGTGAGGAACGCGGAGAGCGCGGCTGATGCGATACCCGAGCCCCAGTGCTGGCGGCCAATCCAGTAGCCGACATCGCGTTCGCCCTCCGCTTCGAAGCTGACGACGTTTCCGGCTACGTCGCCCCCAACCTCGATGGCCCGGGCGAATACGGTTTCATCGGCGAGGATCCTCGCCCAGTGGGCATCGAACGCGCCCCGGTCGCGGCCCGGGAAGGCGGCCATGCGCGTTGCTTCGGGGTCACGCTGATGTTCGAAGAAGAAGGGGAGATCGGCTTCGCGCACTTCGCGGAGGACGACGGCTAGCGGGGATGGGTTCGATGTCGGCACGGATTCTCCGGGCGTCAGCCTTTCTTCCGCGCCGGCGACGCCCAGGGCGGGCCAATCGGCGCCGTGGACCCGCAAGTTGTGGCCGCGCCAGCTCGTGGAGGTTGAACACGAGGAGTATAGGGGAACCTGGCCGGCCGGCGAGTGGCCGGCGCGCAGGTGTCAATGTGCTCTGTGGTATGCTCGTCGCATGGAAGGCACCGTCGCGGTTCAGCTTCCAGCAGACGCTTTCGATGCTCTCGCCGAGCGGGCACGGGCGCGCGGCACATCCGTGGATGATGAACTTACGGAGGCCGTTGAGCGGCTGCTGGACGAGGGACGCCCCAATGCGGCTCCGCGCCCAGAAGCGCTGGTCGCCCCGAACATCACAGATCCGAACGCGGGCTGGCTTGAGATGTTGCGGTTTTCGGAAGCGGACGACGCCCCACGGCCGTATGGCCCGTGGCCACCCGTGGACTCGGATCTTGCGAAGGAGATGATGGTCAAAGACCTCTACCGTGACTCCTTCAACCGCGAGCCCGACTGGTGATCCTGGCTGATACAGGCCCGGTCGTGGCACTCAACGACCCCGGTGACCCGTACCGCGAAAGCGTTGCACGGGCGCTGAAGACCATTCGCGGACAAGAGCTTGTGGTGCCGTCGCCGGTGGTCATCGAAGCCAGCTACTTCCTCAATCGCCGGGCCGGACCCCGGTTCGAGGCCAATCTGCTTCGGCAGGTGACCACGGGCGCGATTCGGACCATCGAGACGGCGCTCGACGACTATGGCCGCGCAGCCGACCTCGTCGACCAATACGCGGACTTTCCGCTCGGGACCGTTGATGCACTGATCGTCGCCATCGCTGAACGCCTGAACGTCACAACTATCTTCACGCTCGATCGGCGGCACTTCAGTGACATTCGAGCTCGCCACATCGACGCGTTTACGGTAGTCCCGTGAAGTCCCTTCAGGCTCTGCTCGACCTCGCCGAATCTGCTGCCCGCGAGGCCGGGGCGTTGCTCCGCGAACGGGCCGGGGAACCGAGGACAGACGTCCAGACCAAGTCGACGCCGACGGATATGGTCAGCGAAGTCGATCGCGAATCGGAGGCCCTGGTCATCTCGCGCATCCTCGCCGTGCGCCCGGATGATGCGATTCTCGGCGAAGAAGGCGGGGAGCGAGCGGGGAGTTCTGGCGTGCGTTGGATCATCGACCCGCTGGACGGCACCACGAACTACCTGTACGGACTACAGGCATACGCCGTGTCAATCGGCTGCGAGGTCGATGGGGAGGTGGTGGCCGGGGCGGTGTTCGATGCGGCCCATGGCCAGATGTACCGCGCGGCGCGCGGGCGTGGGGCATACCGGAACGGCGCCCGGCTGCGGGTCTCGGAGAAGGCCGAACTTGCCACCGCGCTGCTGGGCACGGGTTTCGCCTACGAACGGGCGTTTCGGATGGAACAGGTGGCGCTGCTCGGGCGGATCATCGGAAGCGTGCGGGACGTGCGAAGGGGTGGGAGCGCCTGCCTCGATCTCTGCGCGGTGGCGGCTGGCCAACTGGACGGCTATTACGAAACGGTGGCGCCGTGGGATATGGCGGCGGGCGCGCTGATCGTGCGCGAAGCGGGCGGTGAGACAGGGTTCATCGAGGCGGTGCGCGGCCGGCCGGCGGCAATCCTCGCCGCCTCGCGCGGCCTCTACCCGCTGTTGGAAGAGCTGCTGCTCGGGGCGGCGCGCTAAGCCGAGCGGCCCTTCACCCGGTACCAGTACTGGTACCGCTCCGTAAATCCTAGCGAATGGTTGAGACGGAGGGCCGGCCGGTTATCCATCTGAACCTGAAGGTAGGCACTCCCCGCGCCGTGGTTCTTGCCCCACTGCAAGAGGTGGAGGGTGAGCTGGCGGCCGAGGCCCTGGCTGCGCCATTCGGGGGCGGTGACCAGGTCAAACAGGCCGAGAACCCCGCGATCGAGCACGCCGAGGCCAAGGGCGATGTTCGTGTCGCCTTCGCGCAGGGCAATGAACACGTGGTCGGGGACGATGCCCTGGAGCAGGCGCTTGACGGTTGGGACGAGCGAATCGGGGATGCCGTTGAACTTTGCGAGGTCGCCGAGCCAGCCCGATGTCACCTCTATGTCGGCCGAGATGGGGGCGAAGGTCGGCATGGGGATGTCCTGTAAGTCGAGGGTCTGGACGCAGGTTAGCGCTTCCATGACGTAGCCCCGGCCCGCAAGCAACTCATCCAGGCCACTCGGATTGGCTTCGTGGGTGAGCTTGAACACGGTATCAAGGCCACGATCGCCGTAGAAGCGCTCGCAGTAGGCGACCTTCTCGAGCGTGTCGGCGATCGAAGCGTAGAGCGGCTGGACAGAGTTCGCGCGGCGCGTGTAGCCACGGGCGTAACGTAGCAGCCAGCCGTCGTAAAGCACGGTCTGGAGCGCGGGCCAGGCGTTCAGCGCCAGCTCTTCAAGGTGGGTAATCACGCGAGGTCTCCCGGGGGCGGTGGCGCCGGACGTGCCGAAGCACGGTGTAGTATGACGCGGACTATCCGTATAAGCGTGAGGTTCCGCCATGGCCGTCAGGTTCGACGTTGATGAGAGCATCGTAACCGTAACTATCGACCGTCCACACGTTCGCAACGCGGTGGACGCCGAAGCGGCAGGCGAACTGTATCGTGCGTTTCAGCGGTTCGACGAAGACGTGTCACTTTCTGTCGCGATTCTCACGGGGGCGGAGGGCGTGTTCTGCGCGGGAGCGGACCTGAAGGCGGTTGCGGCGGGATCCGGGGCCACGCGGGTGCGGGCGGAGGGCGAGGGGCCGCTGGGCTGTACACGCATGCTCCTTTCGAAGCCGGTTATCGCGGCGGTAGAGGGGTTCGCGGTGGCCGGCGGGCTCGAATTAGCCCTCTGGTGCGATATGCGGGTGGCGGCGAGGGACGCGGTCTTCGGCGTGTACTGCCGGCGCTGGGGCGTGCCGCTTGTCGATGGCGGGACTATGCGGCTGCCGAGGCTCATCGGCCAGAGCCGGGCGATGGACATGATCCTCACGGGCCGCGGCGTCAGTGGCGAGGAGGGGGAGCGGTTCGGTCTCGCGAACCGGCTGGTGGAGAAGGGCGAAGCGCTGGCGGCGGCGAAGGAGCTGGCACGGAGCCTCGTCGCGTTTCCCCAGCTCTGCATGCGCGCGGACCGACTCTCCGCCTACCAGCAGTGGGGCATGGCCCAGGACGAGGCGATCTCGAACGAGTACCGCGGTGGCAGTGAAGTCGTGCGCAGCGGGGAGACGCGAGAGGGCGCGAAGCGCTTCGCGGCGGGCGAAGGGCGTCACGGACAGTTCTGAGTCAGAGGAGCTTCACGAACTCCTCAAGCGGGATATCTGCCTGTTTGAGTACGGCCAACAACATTGGGCGAGTCATATCGCGATTGTGGAGAGCGACCGTGGTGCGCAGTTTCCGCTCGCGATCGACGAGAAAGACGTGGCTACCCTTCTGCCGCGTCCGAACGAAGCCGACCAATTCGGGCACGCGAACAACGTCCGCCGGCCGCACCGAAGGTACGTCCACTGTGCTTACGACGCCCGCGCGAAAAGCGTGCGGTAGCGTTCTGGCAGAGGAAGGTCCTCAGCCATCGAGCCGTCGATGTAGAGCTCAAGCGCCTCGCGGATGTTCGCGAATGCCTCGTCCAGAGTTTCGCCTTCAGAGAAACAGCCGGGCAGGTCCGCAACTTGGGCGAAGTAGCCGCCTTCCGTCTGCTCGAACTGGTAGGTCACGCCTCGATGGGCAATTTCGAATACGTCCACGCTCCCTAGCGTACCACGAGACTGCGCTCTTCCCGTAACATTTCGGGGCGCACACTGACGATAGCTACAAACCCAATCAGGTGAGGAGCACCACATTGACTGTCGATGCCGAACAAGCGCCCGGCCGGAAGTTGACCCTCGGGATGGTCGGCCTGGGCCGCATGGGCGCGGGAATGACAAAGCGCCTGCGAAACGCGGGACACACGGTCATCGGGTACGACCAGAACCCGGCTGTGTCCGACGTGAAGACGCTGGGGGAACTCGTGGACGCGCTGCCGGCGCCGCGCATCGTCTGGCTGATGGTGCCGTCCGGGCCGATCACGGAGGACACGATGATGGAGGTGGGCAAGCTGCTCAGCCGTGGGGACATCGTGGTGGACGGCGGCAACAGCTACCACAAGGACACCGTGCGGCGCGGGAAGATGCTCTCGGAGATGGGGGTCGGCTTCCTCGATTCGGGCACGAGCGGCGGGACCTGGGGGTTTGACAACGGATTCTGCATCATGGCCGGGGGGCCGCGCGAGGTATTCGATACGGTCGAGCCCATCCTCGCTTCGCTCGCGCCGGAAGACGGTTACGCGTACGTCGGGCCGACGGGTGCGGGCCACTTCAGCAAGATGGTCCACAACGGCATTGAGTACGGGATGATGCAGGCCTACGCCGAGGGATTCGACCTGCTCCAGGCGGCGGGAGAGTACGACTTCGACCTCGCCCAGATCTCGAACCTCTGGAATCACAGCTCAGTCGTGCGGTCGTGGCTGCTGGAACTGGCCGCGCGGGCGTTCGAAAAGGACGCGAAGCTGGACCATCTGCGCGGCTACGTCGATGACTCCGGCGAGGGCCGCTGGACCGTGCTGGAGGGGGTCGAACGCGGCGTCGATGTGACTACCCTCTCGCACGCCTTGTTCGCGCGTTTTCGCAGCCGAGAAGAGAACCCGTTCGCAATGCGGGTGGTAGCGGCTCTGCGAAATGAGTTCGGCGGGCACGCGGTGAAGACGCAATGAGCCTGGAACCGCCGGAGGACCAGGACATCGTCATCGTTGGGGGCACCGGCGATCTCGCGCGCCGCAAGCTCTTGCCCGCCCTCTACAACCTCTACCTCGACGGTTTGCTCCCACCCCAGGGCGCTATCATCGGCTACGCGCGCGGCGAAATGGACGACGGCGGCTTTCGGACACTGGCCGAAGACGCCATCCACGAGTTCAGCCGCCGCCCGCTCGAGCGGGCCAGGTGGGGCGGATTCGCTGAACGCCTGCGCTATGTTCGGGGGACGACCGGCGGTTTCCCGGGCGTCAAGGCGCTCTGCGCGCAACCGCGGCGGCTCGTCTATCTCGCCATCCCGTCCTCCACCTTCTGCGCGACGATCGAGACGCTGGCGGCCGCGGCGGGGATGGTCGAAGGGACACGGCTCGTTGTCGAAAAGCCGTTCGGGCATGACCTGGCGAGTTCGCGGGCGCTGGCCGAAACCATCCAGGCGACGTTCGACGAGTCCCAGGTCTTTCGGATCGACCACTATCTCGGCAAGGAAACCGTGCAGAACATCATCGTCTTTCGCTTCGGGAACGCGGTCTTCGAACGGATTTGGAACCGGGACTGTATCGACCATGTGCAGTTCACGGTCGCTGAGTCGATTGGCGTCGAGGGCCGGGGTGAGTTCTATGAAGAGACAGGAGCGCTGCGGGACATCCTCCAGAACCACGTGCTCCAGGTGCTCGCGTTGCTCACCATGGAGGGGCCGGGCTCACTCAAGGCGGAGGCCGTACGGGACGAAAAGGCGAAGCTCTTCCAGGCGATGCGGCCCCTCGAGCCGGCGGATATCGTGCGCGGCCAGTACACGGGCAGCCTCGTAGACGGACGGCGGGTGCCCGCCTACCGCAAGGAACCCGGCGTGGCCGCGAATTCGCAGACGGAGACGTTCGCGGCGATGCGGCTGTTCATCGATAGCTGGCGCTGGGGCGGCGTGCCGTTCTACCTGCGCACGGGCAAGCGGATGCCCCGGCGCACCACGCAGGTAGCGATCGTGTTCCGGGAGGCGCCGGTCCATCTGTTCGCGGGAACGGGCGTAGATGCGTTGAAGCCGAACCTTCTGAACATCTCTATCCAGCCGGAAGAGGAGATAACGCTCCAGTTCCTGGCCAAGGAGCCCGTGCAAGAGATGTCCGTCCGCCCCGTTGAGATGCAGTTCTCGTACGACGAGTCGTTCAAGGCCCAGCCAGCGGAGGCGTACGAGCGGCTCATCCACGACGCAATGGACGGCGACCACACGCTCTTTGCCCGGGCTGATAGCGTGGACCGCGCGTGGCAAGTCGTTGAGCCCGTCCTGAAAAAGCTGCCGCCGGTAGAGCTCTACCGCGCCGGAACCTGGGGCCCGAAGGGAGCGGACGACCTGATCGGCCCACGCCTCTGGCACCTGCGATGAAGCGCGAGCTGCTGGTGGTGGATGACATCGCCGCGGCGGCCGCTACGATCTTTTTGGACCTGGCGCCGCGGACCGTAGCCCTCGCTGGCGGGAGCACACCGCAAGCGCTCTACGAGCTGCTCGCGACCCGAGCCTACCGATGGTCAGAGACGGCGGTGTTCTTCGCTGACGAACGTTGCGTTCCGCCGGACGATCTGGCTTCGAATTACCGGATGGCCCACGAGACGCTGCTTTCGAAGGTCGAAGCCCGCGTCCACCGGATGCGGGGCGAGTCGTGCGACGCGGCCGGGTACGAGACGGAGCTGCGAGAGGTGTTCGGAAGCGGGCTGCCGGAGTTCGACCTTGTCCTCCTGGGGCTGGGGGCGGATGGCCACACGGCGAGCCTCTTCCCCGCTGACCTCGCGGCCTTGGCCGAGCGCGAGCGGCTTGTGATTAAGGTCGAGCGGCCCGACTTTCGCCGACTGACGCTCACGCTCCCGCTCTTGAGCGCGGCGAAACGGGTGGTCTTCCTGGTGGCGGGGGCTGAAAAGACGTGGGCGCTGCGGGCACTGATGGCGGGCGGCGACATCCCGGCGGCGATGGTGCGCGCCCGCGAGTTGACGGTCGTGGCTGATCGAGAGGCCGCGCCCGGTGGGGGCTTGCCGGCGTAGAATTACCCGATGCCCTTCGACGCCGAAGCCCTCGACATCCTCTCCGGCCGCCACGTGGGCGTGTTTTCGACGCTCGTGCGCGGCGGTCCGGCGCTCGCCTGCGTGTGGTACGGCATCGACGGCGACGATCTCATCATCAGTACGCCGGCCGGCCGGCGAAAGGACAAAAACGTGCGCGAAGACTCGCGCGTCGCGCTGCTGATCGACGTGCGCGACCTTGAGCACGTCGCTGGCGGCCTCGGCTATCGGGGCTGCGAAGTGCGCGGCGTAGCGGAGATGGAAGATGACCCGGACGGACAGCTTCGGCGCAAAATCGTCGGGCGCTACCTGGACCCGATCCCGCCCGAGTTCGAACAGCGTTTCACCGAGCAGGAACGCGCCATCATCCGCATCCGCCCAACGAAGGTCCGGACCTGGGACTATCGCAACGGGCGGTGACGGGATGTTGGTGATTGGAACTTGGTTGTTGGTTGGGGTGAGCGCGTAGAATCGCCGGAACCAATATCCAAGAACCAAGGACCAACAACCATGAACCGGCTAGATGGCAAGGTAGCGGTCGTAACCGGAGGCGCGAGCGGGATAGGGGCGGCGACGGTGCGTCTGTTCGTGAGCGAAGGGGCGAAAGTTGTGATCGCGGACCTCCAGGACGAGGTTGGGGCCGCGCTGGCCGGCGAACTCGGGGCGAACGTTGCGGCCGTGCGCTGCAACGTGGCTCGCGAGGCCGACGTCGCCAACGCGATCTCGACGGCCGTTGACCGCTGGGGGAGGCTGGACGTGCTGTATAACAACGCCGGCTTCGGGGGCGCCTCCGGCCCACTGGATGAGACCTCGGTCGAAGACTACGACATGACAATGGACGTGCTGCTGAAGAGCGTATTTCTCGGGATCAAGCACGCTTCGCCGCACATGAAAGCGCAGCGGTCGGGGAGCATCATCAGCACGGCGAGCGTCTGCGCGTTCGAGGCGGGCATCGGCAACCAGTTGTACAGCGTCGCCAAGGCGGGCGTCGTGATGCTGACGAAGGCGGCGGCGCTCGAACTGGCGGAGTTCGACGTGCGCGTCAACGCCGTCTGCCCGGGCTAAATCGCGACACCGCTGGCGGCGGGGCGTCCCATCTCCACCGCCGAACCCGAGCGCGTCGCGGCGGCGGTCGATCGCCTTCGAAGCAGCAACATGGATGTCCAGCCGCTGGCGCGTTCGGGGGAGCCGGAGGACATCGCGAACATGGTGCTGTTCCTCGCGAGCGACGAATCGCGCTGGGTGACCGGCCAGGCGATGGTCGTCGATGGTGGACTGCTCACAGGCCGTCCATGGCGGAAGCTTTCGCCCTGGCTGACGGAGCACCGGGACATCCGGCTCTACAAGCCCCCGGCGGACTAGCCCAGTCGACCCGGCGGCATGGCAGGAGGTAGCCAGCGTTGAACTTTGAACCGACTGAGGAGCAGAAGCAGATTCGCCTGCAGGCGCGCGCCCTGGCGGCCCGCTTCGATGACGCCTACTGGCGCCACTGCGACAAAGAGCATGAGTTCCCGTGGGCGTTTTATGACGCGTTCGCCGAAGCCGGCTGGCTGGGCA
>JANXYE010000278.1 GCA_025350285.1 Chloroflexota bacterium | reverse complement strand
CCGCAGTCCGGGTTCGTGCAGACCCAGGCCTTGTAGTGGATGGGAGCGCCCTGGCTTCCGAAGTCCGAGAACGGCACCAGGTCCCCATCATCACATTTTCGGCATTTCGGAAACTGATACATCCCACCCCTCCTGACCTGCGCGGATACTACCAGCGACCCTTTACCGCCGCAATCAGAGCATGGAGTTCGGAGGCCCCGCCCGGACTGGGCCGCTACCCGGTACTCATTCTTGGATGTCGCGATGCTGGAACTGCCAGAAAACGAGCACCACGAATCCCCCTATCCATGCGGCCAGCACCAGCGCGGCCCGCCAGAGCGGGGCGCCACCGGGCCCGAAGATAAATGGACCCCCGCCGCCTTCGCCGCTGAAGATGCCGTTGGCCCGCATGATCGCGTCCCCGTTGATGTTTATCAGCCCGTCCGGGATGTGGCTCAGCCAGCTGTCCTGCGCCCGGTTGAGCAGCCCGGTGAAGATACTTTCGATGAAGTACGCCCCGAGCGATGCCCCGACCGCCTGACCGGCCGAACGCCAGGTGGTGGCAAAGGCGAGCGCCATAAAGACGAACGGGATGATGACGAAGACCGTGCGGGCGAGCGAAGAGACGATGTCCCACAGGCGCGCCCAGTCCCACGTCCCATACGAAAGGTCGTAGAGATTCGACCACCAGAGGCTACAGGCGACCGCCACCAGGAAGCCAATCGTCGCGACTACAATCACGAACGCGACATCCATCACGACCTTGGCCGCGAGGAAGTGCCAGCGCCGCACGCCGCGACTCGTGACAACGCCCACCGTGCGCCAATCGTATTCGTTGCCCATCATCGTGCCCGCGAAGATGACGCAGACCAGCGTCGCGAAGAACCGTTCGAGGGCAAAACCGTAGGGCACCACGTTGAGCGTGGACATCGCGTTGCGCAGCGCCAGCCACTCGCTCAGTCCGTTGCGCCGGTGGCTTGGGCCATCGCGGATCTGCATGAAAAGGATGAAGTAGAAGAGCAGCACAAGGGCGCAATGCACCGCCAGCAGGATGTACGTCATCCGCCGCCGGCGCACCTTGTAGAACTCCGCGGAGAGGGCATCGCGGAAATGGGCCGCCTCGGTCGAAAAGCTCATACTTCGCGCTCCGCGTCCGTAACCTTGAAGAAGAAGTCCTCCAGGGTAGGGACAACCTGGCGCAGCTCGGCCACGAAGTGGCCCTCAGCGGCGAGGAAGCGGTTGACCTCGGCGCCGTCGTGGCCAGCGTCGTCGATCACCAGCTCGTCGCCGTCCCGCCGCACGTTCGCCTTCCAGCGCGACTCAGCCAGCGCCGCCGCTATGCCCTCCACGTCAGCGGCGCGCAGGTGGAGCGTGCTGCGCGTGCCGATGAGCGTCTTTGTATCGCCCTGCGCCACGATCTCGCCGCGCTGGAAGATGGCGACGGCATCGCAAACCTGTTCGACCTCATAGAGCAGGTGGCTACAGAGGACGATCGTACGGCCCTCGGCGGCAAGTTCGGGGATGAGCGCCCGCACCTCGCGCGTGCCCTGGGGGTCGAGGCCGTTCGTCGGCTCGTCGAGCACGATCAACTCCGGGTCGTGAAGGATTGCCGCGGCAATCCCGAGCCGCTGCTTCATGCCGAGCGAGTAGTTCTTAAAGCGCCGGTGGGCGGCGTGCAGGAGGTGGACGCGGTCGAGGGCGATTTCGATGCCGCGCTCCCCGGCCCCCGGTGTGTACTTTTCGAGGAGCCGCAGGTTGTCCCGCCCGGAGAGGTAGGGCACGAAGGCCGGGGTCTCGACAACCGCGCCGACACGCCGGAAGAGTTCCGGGCCGTTGTCGGCGATCGAACGACCGAAGAGTTTGACTTCGCCCTCATTCGGGCGGGCCAGCCCGAGGAGCATCCGCACCGTCGTCGATTTGCCTGAGCCATTCGGCCCCAGGGCGCCGTACACCCGGCCGCGTTCGACGAAGAGATCGACGCCATTGACCGCGACCGTCTCGCGGAAGCGTTTTACCAGGCCACGGGCTTCAACAACGTACTCCGGCACGAACCCATCCCGTCAAAGATCGGACCGGGAACAGGCGCCCGCGTCTTGCCAGAGGGTAACAGGGGCATAGGTAAGGAAATCGGAGAGGAGTTACGCGGTTCCGAGTTCTGCGTGGGCAAGGACCATCCGCGATGCGCAGAACTCGGAACCCGAGCTACCGCTGCAACAAGAGACTCACGTTCGTCCCGCCAAGGCCGAGGCTATTGACGAGCACGCAGTCCAGTTTCTCGGCGCGCGATTCACGGACATAAGCCAGGTCGAGGTCCTTTTCCGGCGTCTCGAAACCCGCGATCGGGAAGACCTGCTGGCGGCGCAGCGACTCCAGCGCCAGCGCTACGGAGAGCGGCCCACTCGCCGCTAGCGAGAAGCCGAGCCCACCGGCGATGGTCGTGACGCCCGCGAAGAAGGCGTGGCGGCCGAACGTCCGGAGGATGCCGTAACCCTCCGAGAAGTCCGTCGTGAGTCGCCCATCGGCGCAGGAGATCACGAGGTCTACCTGGTTCTGGAGGAAGCCCGCGTCCGCGAGCGCCGCCTGCTGGGCGCGGCCCGCCTCGCCCGGCTCGCTGGTGGCCAGCGGTTCGGCCAGGCCATCAAACGTTTCGCCCCGCCCGCTGACGCGCGCGAAGGCCGTGGCCCCACGCTCGCGCGCGTTGGCGGCCGATTCGACGACGACGTAGGCGGCGCCTTCGGCTGCGGTAAAGCCGTTGTGGGCCGCATCGAAGGGCCGCCCGGCCGTGCGGCTGGCGAACCCCTGGGCGCGGAGATGCTCTAACAAGGCCGGCTGGAGCGCCTGCGCGGCTCCCGCAATCACCACATCGGCCTCTCCACGGAGGATGAGCCGGGCGGCCGCCGCGATTGCCGAGAGTCCGCTCGCCTCCGCGCCGCCGATCACCGAGACCGGGCCGCGAACGCCGGTGGCTCGGGCAATCAGGTGTCCGTAGGGCACGAACAGCGTCCCCTGGCCGGGCGCCCGGTAGGGAAGTCCGTCAACGAGCGCGAATCGCCGGGCGTCGCCCGAGCCAGCGCCGAGCCCGGCCACCGAGAGCGCCTGGAGCGCCGCATCCAGCGCGATGGCGGAGCCACGGTCCATGAAGTGGGCGAGGTTACGGGGGATATCCGGGTGGGCGCGGTAGTCATCCGGTATCGGGGCACAGAAAAACGCCTCGCTCTCGGGGTCCGGGCGCCACTCGCGGCCCGCGGCGTGGTTCGATACTAGGGCGTCCCATGCCGCGGCAGCGCCACTGCCCGCCGGCGTGACCAGGCCATAGCCCGTGATGACGGGCTCAGGAGCGGAGGAATCGGGTAAGGAAGTCAGTTACTCGAGTTCCTCATCCAGAAATTCGTCGTCGCTCTTGCGGCGTTTCCAGAACATGAGCGCTCCGCCGGCCGCGGCGATGAGTGCGAACAAGCCGAAAATTTTCTTCACAATGTGTCTCCTTGCCTCGCGCCGCCCGGCAGCCGGGCCAGCCCTATGAGTATACGATCGCCTGCAAGATGGTGCGACGAAGCTAGTGTAGTGAATCACAATTGGCTTGCGCTTGAAGTCGGCTGCGCGCCGGCCTCGCCCGGTTCCTGCGGGCCGGGGTGGCCGTCAGATTTTTGCGGAGGCTCAAGCATGGCACGGAGACAACGAACCGCTCGTTGTCTCGCGCGGCCAGGATTGGCATCGCGAATCAAGAGGCACGCAAGCGCCAATCCTAGCCGCGAACCCAATGGCCGCCAATGGTAGCATTAGCGGCCATGGAAGCATCACGAACCCGAGTTGGAGTTTACGCCCGCATCTCAGACGACAAAGACGGCACCCAGACGGCCACCGCCCGGCAGATGGCCGACGCCCGCCTGATGGCCGAGCGCAAGGAGTGGGAGGTCGTCGATGTGTTCGAAGATATCGACATCTCCGCCTTCAATATCAAGGCCAAGCGGCCCGAGTTCGAACGGATGCTTGAGGCGATCCGCAACCAGGAGATCGACGGCGTGATCGTCTGGAAGCTCGATCGCCTCAGCCGCCAGCAGCGCGATCTGGCGCGAGTGCTGGAAACGTGCGCGCCCCACAAAGCGTTTGTGGCCTCTGTCACGGAACCGATCGATACGAGGGAGAGTTACGGCCAGTTCGTGGCCGAGCTGCTCGTGGCGCAGGCGCGAATGGAGTCCGCGAACACGAGCGTGCGCCAGAAGCGCAAGGCGCGGGAGCAGGCCGAGCAGGGACTTGCCCCGACGAACGGCAAACGCTGCTTTGGCTACGACCGGCGCTACACCAGTGTGGTGGCCGAAGAGGCGGCGATCATCCGGGAGGTCCGCGACCGACTCTTTGCCGGCGAGAACCTGCGGAGCATCTCATTCGACCTCGAGCGCCGCGGTGTCGTTGGGACCGAAGGGCACGCCTGGCGCGCGCAGTTCCTCAAGCGGCTGCTGGTGACGCCGACGATCGCGGGGCAGCGCGAGATTGACGGGGTCCGCTACAAGGGCTCGTGGGAGGCGATCATCTCAGAAGACGACAGCCTGCGACTGCGAACGCTGCTGCACCGGCGGGACGGGACTCCGCGCCAATCGCCCGCGCGCAAGTATCTCCTAACGGGGTTCATTCGCTGTGGTCGTTGCGAGGGGCGAATGAGCGCCCACATGCGCGCCAACCACACAGGCCAGTACGTCTGCCAGCGGGCGCCCGGGTACCCCAACTGCGGGAGTATGTCGGTGAAGTCGGAGCCTTTGGAAGCGGCGGTGAAGGAGATGATCATGGTGGCCGTGGACGGCGCCGCGCTGGCGGAGGCGTTGCGGGCGCGAGGCGACGTGGACGACGGAGTCGCCGAGGCCGTGCGCCGTGATGAGGCACGCCTTGAGGCGCTCTCGCGCGACTTCTACGCGGACGAGATGCTCACGCGCGCGGAGTTCATGGCGGCCCGGGGCGAACTGTTGAAGCGGCTTGAGGCGAATCGTACGCTGCTGGCGCGTCGGGATCGGCGTGGCGTGCTCGGGGCTTTCGTGGGCGACAGCGGCGGCCTGCGGCGGGCCTGGGAGGGGGAGGGTGGTTCGTTGGACTGGCGGCGCGCCGTGGTTGGGGCGTTGCTGGACCGCGTCGAGATCCTGCCGGGCCAGGCGGGCCGGTTGCCCTTTGACCCTGGTCGCGTCAAGCCTACTTGGCGATACTGAACGAACAGGCGCAAGGTCGGCGCCGGGAGGTCGCATATGACGGAGGACAGACGCAGAAAACTCGCGCGGTCGCTGGCCGAGGACGCCCAGGCATACCTTCGCGGACGCCGATCGGTCGATATCCGGAGCGCACGAGGACGGCTCTTGTGCGGCGGCCACGGTGGTGGCGACACCGCCTGCCGCGGCGACCTGGGGTGGGTCGGCGAGCCCGGCGTTCAGCCCGCTACGGATGTCCTCGCGACGCTGCGCTGGGGCTTCCACTCGGTCGTCTCGGACGTCTACGCGCCGCCGCGAGGGGAAGTGACCAAGGGCGGACCGCAGCTGGCCCGGAGACAGGGCGACATGAATGTTCGGGGGGTTAACCCGAAGCTCGGGTTCCCGCCCAACGCCCTGTACGGGCAAACCGGACGCCGTTTGAGGGAGGCGGACCTTCCCGCCGTCGTAATCTGTCCGCGTTGCCTCGCGCTGAACCTATTGAGCAAGATGCTTGTGCAGGTGAGCGATTAGCGCATAGACTTCGCGTTGAGTCCGGCGAACGTCCGGCAGAAATCCAACGCACCATCCCGACGCGCGGGTACCCGCGCATCCCCCCGTTGCTTTCAACGCAGCAGCCCCGGATGCGACGAGGGATCCGTTCGTGCCCAGCCAAACCCCACCCCGCCCCGCCGCCCAACGGCAACCGCACGCCTCTCCGGGCGTGGAGATCCGTGACCTCGCTGTGTGTTCAGTCCAACTCGCCGCGCGGTGTGATCCCAGCGAAGGGACTACCGTAGAACCCAGCGGCCGGAAGTCCGGCCGCGCTTTCCCAGCGAGCACCAGCGCCGTAAGCGCCCTACCGAAAGCCGGGGGGCGCTCTTTGATATCACGACTGTCGCAAACCATGCCGGCCCTACCGGGCGGCCCACGGTCGCCGGCGCGACGCACGAAGCTCGACCGCTCCGCCCTCGCCGCCTACGGCCAGGTCTATGCCCGCTGGGTCGAGGCAGAGGAACAGATCAAGACGCACGGCGCTTGAACGGCTGCAACCGACTCCCTGGAACCCGAAAGTATTGACGCCATTCCCTGACGGGAAGTAGAGTCCGGCCCATCCCGCGTGGGGCGATCCCACCCAAGAGGTCTTAGAAGTGAATACCTCGCGGTCATCTTCGTCGCGCTGCTCACCTGCGGCGTGCTCTCCGCCACTCCCCGCACGGCAAGCGCCGACATCTGCCTCGGTGACTCCTGCCCTCCCCCCACGCAATCCTTCGGCGACTGGCTCGGTACGCAGGGCGTAGCTTTGGACCAGGTCGTTGGTGCGGAGATTCCGCCCGCTTCAACCATTCCGGGGAACCCCGTCATCAACTGGGGCGATGCGATCTCGGCAATCAACCACAGCAGCCGCTTCGCCTCCCTGATTCCGCAAGAGCCTTTCTTCCCGGCGGCCAAGATCATGCTGGTCAACGTGAGCAAGCTTCGGCCATCGATGCCCGCAGGCCACGCCCTCTGCAACGCGGTTCAGCGGAACACGGGGGGCATCAACGCGCTGCGCACCGCCCTCGGCCGCGGCAGAGTCAATCACCTGGCGACCACTGGCCCAAGCCTCGTGATCTACTTCATACCTCAAGACCCGGTCATACCTCCAGACCCGTGCTGAGACAGGGGCAGGGGGGTGCTCCTCCGGCTGGACGGCCGCGCAGCGAAGGTCAACTGCGGCCCGGGCGGGCAGGATCGGCCGGGGCGGCAGCTTGGGGGACTGCTTCTGTCGCTGAACGGCTTGTTGATGAAGCAGCAAATTGCGGACAACCTTCGCGTCTCGGGACGGATGGGTTAGGTGATCTCCTTCGCGTAAAGGCCTCGGGACAAACCCCTTTCGAGACGCGGCCTTTAATGGTAGGTGTCACACAACCATTCGCGAATCTGGCCCCTGGGCTAGTGTCTTCGGGCCTGGGGACCGACGCCGCCACGAGCGTTAACACGGGGGGAGGGGTTGCCCAACGAGCCACGGTTGGCGCTGAATTAATGGCCGGACTGGGTGAGCTGATAGCAAGCCACGTCGTACTGAGAGACGGCGTGGGCACTGTTTGCGTGGGTGGCTGACGCCGTGTTTAAGCTTCCAGCGTAGTGCGTCTCCGCGTTCGCGAATCCGGCGGTCGTGAAACCGTGTGGCTCTGAGCCGGCGGTCGCCGAGCCGCACGACTGGTTCGGCTGACCCGTACCGCTGGGGTTTGCGGCAGCGAATGCCGGCGTGAGGCTGACCATCGCGAACACCGAACCGCTGAAACCAAGAAGCAGGAAACGTTTCATGAGGGACCACCTTCACTGAGTTGCAGATAGCGTACTCCGCGAATAGCCGTCTTTGGCATTCTGGTATGACCTTGCAAGGTCGTCGAAGGGTCCAACCGCCACCCTTCAGTCCAGTACAACCGTTGAATCTCCGATCTGAT
>JANXYE010000268.1 GCA_025350285.1 Chloroflexota bacterium | reverse complement strand
AACGCGAGTGGCTGCCCCGGATCGTGAACGCGGATGTGAGCTTCGCCCTCGGGCTTTCGGAGCCGGGCGCGGGCTCGGACCTCGCGGCCGCGGCCACCCGCGCAGACCGCGATGGCGACGAGTACCGCGTCTCCGGCCAGAAGATCTGGACCAGCAACGCACACATTTCGGATGCCATCTGGCTGGTCGTGCGGACGGACCAGGCGGCGCCCAAACACAAGGGCATTAGCTGCCTGATGGTCGACCTGGAGAGCCCGGGGATCACGATCCGGCCGCTGTTCGATATGACCGGGGCACACCACTTCAACGAAGTCTTCTTCGACGATGTGCGCGTGCCGGTGGACCGGCGTGTGGGCGAAGAGAACGCCGGTTGGTACATCCTTGCCGAGCACCTGGACTTCGAACGTTCCGGGATCGAGCGGCTCATTGACCTCGAATTCATCTTCGCGGACGTTATGGCCGAAGCACGGCGCCAGGCGAAAGCCGGCACGCTGAGCAAGCCGGTGCGGTCGCAGCTCGCGGAGTTGGCGCTCGAACTGGAACTCGGGCGGCTGCTCTGCTACCGGGTGGCTTGGATGCAGAGTTCCGGGCGGGTGCCAAACGCCGAGGCTTCGACCGCGAAAATCTTCGGCACCGAGTGGTCGCAGCGGATGATGTCGGTGGCGATGAAGGTGCTCGGGCTCGCGGGAGCGGCCAGCATCGAGGGCGCGGTCCTGGCTGAGACGGTCCGCCACGGCTACCTGAACGCGGTTTCGCGCACGATCGCGGGGGGCACCTCGGAGGTGCAGCGCAACATCGTCGCGACGCGGGGGCTGGGCCTGCCGAGGTCGTGAAGCCGGGCGGCAACGTGGCGCTCAGAGCGGATTCAGCTACGCCAGCGGCCACTGGGGGCCGCGACTCCAGACGACCTACGGTCTACACCACCCGCCACTGTACGAGCGTGAAGGGGGTCTTCACGTCGTTGTGGTCTTCGAAGACGGCTTCGACTTCGGCGCCGATGACGACCTCCTGGAGGGGGTCGCCGAGGAGGTTGCCGACCATGCGGACGTTGCCGGCGTCCGGCAGTTCGACGAGCACGACGATGTAGGGGAGCTTCTCCTTCAGGGCCGGATGGACAGGGTACCAGGGCCGCTCCCAGCTGAAGATGCGGGCGCGGCCGGAGACCTGCACGTAGCTGAGGTCCCACGAGTGACAGGCGTAGCAGAGGAACTCCGGGCCCCACTGGAAGACGTTGCACTTGTCGCAGCGCTGTACGACGAGTTCGTGGCGGCGAGTCGCCTCCCAGTACTCTTTCGCCAGCCCTTCGGGATATGGCGCGGGCTGCGGCAGGCCGACGGGCAGGTAGTAGTCGCCGGTGCTGGCGGCTGGGGGCGAAGCGACGGCCGCACCGCCTTGCGAGGATGGGTAGGGGTCACTCACGGCTTGGCCTCCCGGCTGAGGATGAGGTTGCTCACCGGCTGGACCATTGGCCCGGAGGTGACCATAGAGATGTTGACCTCTTTCTCCAGCTGGCACGGCGCCGTCCCGCGAATCTGGCGGACCGCCTCCGTAATCAGTTCGAGTCCGTGCATGTAGCACTCGGCGAGGTTACCGCCGCTCGTATTCAGCGGCAGTTTGCCGCCATCGAAGCGGAAGTTATCGAGCTGGAAGAAGTCGTTCACTTCGTCCGGCTTGCAGAAATCGTGCTCGACGATGCTCATCATCACGCCGCCGGTGAAGTTCTCGTAGCTCTGGAGGACGTCCACTTCCTTCGGGCCGAGGCCGGCCTGCTTGTAGAGCCGGGGAGCGAGCGACTTGAAGTTCGAGGTGCCGTAATCCGGGGCGTTGTGGGCGGCGGCGGCCTGGCGGTAGTCGCTCCCCTGCTGGGCGGCGAGGATGTAGGCCGGCTTGTGCTTCAGATCTTTCGCCCGCTCGGCGCTTGTGACGATGACGGCGGCGGCGCCGTCGTTCTCCTGGCAGCAATCGAACAGGTGGAACGGCTCGACGATCCAGCGCGAGTTGTCGTAGTCCTCTTCGGTCAGCGGCCGGCCGTGCATGACGGCGTTGGGGTTGTACTGGGCGTGGTGGTAGCTGGCGAGGGCGACCGCGCGGAGGGCCTCCTGGTTGACGCCGTGGTCATGCATGAAGCGGTTGACGCGCATCGCGAACATCTGGGCCGGCGACATCAGGCCGTAGGGCGCGGTAAAGGCCATCCCGCCGGGCGCCACGGGGATGGCCGCGCCTTGTCCGAAGCGCCCGAACTGGCCCTGCGCGAGGCCGCGATAGGCGACCGCGATATCGCAATAGCCCGCGGCGACGGCGGCGGCAGCGTTCCCGACAGCTCCGGATCCGCCACCTCCCCCGCCTCCCCAGAACATGTTGCTAAAGCCGACGTGCTTGATCCCGAGGGCCGACTGGATGCGTGGCGGGTCGTTGCGGTCGTTGCTGTACGACGCGAAGCCGTCGATGTCGCGCACGTCGATGCCGGCGTCCTCGGCGGCGAGCATGATCGCCTGGAGGGTGAGTTTGAACTCCGGGTCGGGCGCCGCGCCGCGTTTGTAGTAGCGGGTTTCGCCGAGGCCGACGATGGCCGTCTTGCCGCGGATGGTGAGGTCGGACATAGGAACTCCTCGGGCGGTTGTTCGCCCGAGGCGAATCATACGCGGAACGGGGACAGCGGAAAGCGGACGAACGGAAGCCGAAAGCGGCGGCTCGCGTAGAACATGGAGCCGCGCCGACGGGGGTGGGCGTTAGATTTGTGCACAAGGGCAGGGAACCGCGTTCGACCGGATCTGGGCCGCCTGCCCGCGGGCTCACTGGAGAGACCGCTCCGTATCCGTCGCGGCCAGGATTGGCCGTGCCACATGAACCGAACCGCGACTGCGAAGGAGTGGTCACGTTTCATGGCCGAAGATGCCGGGCGCAGGACACGACCCGAGTAGTCGCCCGACGCGGGGCCAACGAGCCGCCTGGCGCTGGACCGCTCCGTATCCGTCGCGGCCAGGATTGCGTGTGCGTGCCTCTTGATTCGCGACGCCACTGCTGGCCGCGAGTGACACGAGCGGTTCGTTGTCTCCGCGCCATGCTTGAGCCTCTGCAAAAATCCGACGGCCACCCCGCCGACAGGGGCATTCCGGGTCGCCTTCCGCTCTCCCTTTTCCGATTTCCGCCCGCACGCTTTCCGTTTTTCGCCGGACGGGTGTACGATCTCTTCGTCAACCAATGGCATGCCGCTGGGGGAGCCGAAAGGCTGAGAGTCCACCCGGACAACTCCAGGAACCTGATCTCGATAATGCGAGCGTAGGGAATGCGGCGTGGAACTGCCCCATAGCGGGGCGCTCCCACGGATCTGATCCGGCCCGGCGGGCCGATCGGATGTTTCGTATTCGCGCACGTCTTTTCTGATCACGCGGCATGTCCCCACAAGAAGGGACAGCGTCCGTGATCGTCGAAATTGAGTGTCTGGCCAATCCAGCCGGCACGCCCGAATCGCCCTACAAGCACATCGAAGCGGCCATCGCCGTCATCCAGCGCTCTGGACTCGCCTACGAGGTCAGTGCCCTCGGGACGACCATCGAAGGTGAGCCGGACGAACTCTGGGCGGTCGTACGCGAGGCCCACGAGGCGTGCCTCGCGGCTGGCGCGGCCGGGCTGGTGAGCGTGGTGAAGTTCCAGCAGTCGGCGGCGGCGAGTGGCGCGCCAACGATTGCCAGCCTCACCGGGAAGTTCCGCTGAGATGAGCGCCGGGGCGAAAGCCGCTGTCGAGTTCCCGGATCGGCCGGGCCGCCGCGTGCTCGCGAAGCCGCTGCGGGCTGGCCGGCGAGCGCTGGCCGCCTACCTCCCCGCGACGTTGTTGCTGGTGGCGCTGGTCGGGGTGTGGGAGGCCTGGGTGCGGGTGTTCGACACCAAGCCGTACGTGCTGCCCGCGCCCAGCCGCGTGTGGGACGCGTTCCTCGAAACGCGCGACATCCTCCCCGGCCACATCAGGACCACGGTCGCAGAGGCGGCGATCGGGCTCGGCGTGGCTGTGGCCGTCGGCGTTGGGCTGGCGCTTGCGATGGCCACCTGGCCGCTCGTGCGCCGCGTCTTCTACCCGATCCTGATCGTTTCGCAGACGATACCGATGGTCGTGCTCGCGCCGTTGCTGATCATCTGGTTCGGGTTCGGGCTGACGCCCAAGGTGGTGATCGTGGCGCTCATCGGGTTCTTCCCGATTGCGGTGGCCACAGTCGATGGGTTGACCGGGGCCGACGGCGACATGATCGGGCTGATCAGGAGCATGGGCGGGCGCAAGCGTGCCGAACTCTGGTACGTGCGCATCCCGGCGGCCCTGCCTTCGTTCTTCGCTGGGCTAAAAATCGCCGCCGCTTACGCCGTGCTGGGGGCGGTCATCGGGGAGTGGGTGGGGGCGAGTTCCGGGCTCGGCATCTTCATCACCCGCTCGCAGAACTCGTTTCGGGTGGACCGGGTGTTCGTCGCGACCGCCGTGGTTGCGCTCGTCAGTATCGGTCTGTTCGCCGCGGTCACGATCGCGGCGCGGCTGGCCACGCCATGGATGTACATCCGCCAGGGAGAAGAAGAGGAACCGTTATGAACCGTCGCAAACTTTGGAGTCTTGGGCTCGCTGGCCTCGTCGTCAGCTCGTTCGTCTTCGCCGCGTCGTGTGGCGACGATGACGGCGGGGGCCTGAAGAAGGTCACCCTGATGCTGAACTGGACGCCCAACACGCAACATTCGGGCATCTACATCGCGAAAGAGAAGGGGTGGTATAAGGACGCGGGCATCGACCTCCAAATCCTCGACGCGCCCGCTTCGGGCGGGGTCGAGCAAGTTGTGGGACAGGGCAAGGCCGACTTCGGCATCTCGGTCGCGGAGAGCGTAATCCCGGCCAGGGCCGAGGGCGTGCCGGTTGTCTCGATAGCGGCGATCCTGCAGCACAACGATTCGAGCCTGTTCTCGCTCGCCAAGGCGAATATCAAGCGGCCGAAGGACCTCGAAGGCAAGACGTACGGCGGCTACGGCGGGCCGCTGGAAACGCAGATCGTAAAGAAGCTCGTGCAATGCGACGGCGGCGACCCTGCGAAGGTGAAGTTCGTCGAAGTCGGCGATGTTGACTACCTCGCCGGGATGGAGGCGAAGCAGTTCGACTTCGTCTGGGTTTTCGAAGGCTGGGACGTGCTCCGCGCGAACAAGATCGAGAATAAGCCGGTCACCAGCATCAAGTTTAAGGACTGGCTGAATTGCATCCCGGACTGGTACACGCCGGTCTTCATCACGAGTGAGTCGCTGGCCAAGAGCAACCCGGATCTCGTGAAGAAGTTCATGGCGGCGACCTCGCGTGGCTACGATCTGGCGGCGACGGAATCGGTGACGGCGGCGGATGACCTGGTGAAGAACGCGGAGGGGATTGACCAGCGGCTGGTGACGGAAAGCGCCGCCTACCACCTCGGAAAGTACGTCGATAAGGGCCGCCAGTGGGGATTGCAGGACCTTGCCGTCTGGCAGACGTTCGCCACGTTCCTCAAGGATGCGGGCTTGTACGACAAAACAGTCGATGTGAACAAGGCGTTCACGAACGACTTCCTGCCGAAGAAGTAACGTGGCCGCCATCGAGCTTCGCGGTCTGAGCCACACGTTCGGCGGGCGCCGGCCAGTACCGGCGCTCGCGGGCGTGGATCTGGAGGTACCGGACGGCGCCTTCGTGAGCGTGGTCGGGCCGAGCGGCTGCGGAAAGAGCACGATCCTGCGGGTGCTTGCCGGGCTCCAGGTCCCTTCTGGCGGCGAGGCGCTGGTCGGCGGCGGAAGCACGATTGGCCGGGCGGGGCTCGTCGCGTACATGCCCCAGAAGGACCTGCTGTTGCCCTGGCGGCGGGTGCTCGGGAACGCGACGCTGGGGGCGGAGGTGGCCGGTGTCCCGCGAGTGGAGGCAAAGGCGGCGGCACTCGGGCTGATGGAGCGGTTCGGGCTGGCTGGCTTCGAACGGTCGTGGCCGGCGCAGCTCAGTGGCGGGATGCGGCAGCGGGTCGCGCTCCTGCGGACGTTCCTCCAGCCGGCCCGGACGTTGCTCCTGGACGAGCCGTTCGGGGCGCTCGACGCGATCACCCGGCGGGGGATGCACATCTGGCTGCAGGATGTTTGGATGCGCGACCGTCGGACGGTGCTGTTCATCACGCACGATGTGGAGGAGGCGCTGCTGCTCTCGGACACGGTCTACGTCATGTCGCCGCGGCCGGGGCGGATGGTGGCGCGGGTGGATGTGGCCTTCGAGCGTCCGCGGACGGGAGGGCTGGTGGTGGAAGCGGCGTTCGTGCGGCTGAAGGCGGAGCTGTTGGGGGCGCTGGAGGGATAGGCTGGCGTTATACTCGCCCTCATGCCCATCGACCTTTCCCGGCACGACAAGACGCTCCTCATCACCCTCAACCGGCCCGAAGCGATGAACTCCATCGACCCCGAGATGTATGAACAGCTCGGCGCGGCCTGGAGTGAGTTCGACAACGACGATTCGCTCCACGTCGCCATCGTGACGGGCGCGGGCGAGCGCGCTTTCTGCGCCGGGCGTGACCTCGTGAAGAGCGCAAAGGACGAGGCGAACGACTGGAGCCAGCGGCGCGGCGAAGGCCCGGCTGCCCGCCTCACCCCGGACGGCATCTGGAAGCCGATTATCGCGGCGGTCAACGGGCACTGCCTGGCGGCCGGGCTGGCCCTCGCCCTGGGCTGCGACTTCCGGCTCGCCGCGTCGCACGCGACCTTCGGGACGATGGCGGCCAAGCGCGGCATCGTGGCGGGCGGCGGCCAGACGCAGCGGCTGGCGCGCTACATCCACTTCGGCCGGGCGATGGAACTGATCATGTTCGGC
>JANXYE010000215.1 GCA_025350285.1 Chloroflexota bacterium | reverse complement strand
GAATATCCACTCCGCCGTGGGATCGGTGTCCACGGTCCGGGCGATGTGGGCGACGAACTCCGGTTCGGTGCGGGTCTGCTCCAGCGTTGGGCAGACGATCTTCCCCGTTACCACGTCCAGGCCGGCGGTCAGCGTCGTCGTCCCGTGCCGAGTGTATTCGAATTCCTGCTTCGGTACGCTGTCGGGTTGGGCCGGCTTGTCGGGAGCGTTCCGCTCCAAGGCCTGCAACGAAGTTGCCTCGTCCACGCTCACCGTGTGGGCGCCATCCACAGCCGCCTTCGCCGGAGCCTCCAGGTAGGTTCGACACACCTTTTCGACCTCGGCCTGGAACTTCTGGGGGTCCTTCTCCGTCGTGTTGAGCCACATTTTCTTTCGGTGCGGCTGAACGGCTGACTGCCGAAGGAAGCGGCCGACCTGCGCGACGGAAATATTCTCCACGATTTTCCGCTGGATCGTCTCGTCGCGCAGCTCTCGGTGGGTCCAGTGGTCGATCGGTCGGCCCGACAATTTCGGCGACTCGCACGCCAACGCCACGATCTGCGTCACCTGCTCGGCGGTGAACGTCGCCGGAGCACCGGGTCGCGGCGCGTCGGCGAGCACGTCGAGGATTGCCTCACGCAGCCGATGGGGTTCGGCACATTCCCATACGCACAAGGCGTCCCAGGCATCCCGCCAACGCTGACGCCAAATTCCCACTTGCATCCGGTTGAGGCCGACGTGGAGGGCGATTTCTTCGTTGAAAAGCCCAGCGAAGCCCAGCAAGACGATCATCGCCCGCTGTGCGACGCACTTGCCGACGGTGCGTGACTTGCTGAATTCTTGCAACAGTTTCTGTTGCTTTTCACTAATAACAATCTTCGCGGCCGTCCCTGGCATTGGTCGATCTCCTGCCTCAAAATCGAGGGTTCGGGCAAGATAAGATATTTCCAGCTTTCGTGAAAGGCCGTTTCGGCATTGTGGCACTAGGGTGCACGACATGGTTTGCTTTAGGCGGCCGTCGTGTAGTTGTTCATCCCAGTCTGGCTGGCTTGCCGACGTTGCCAGAAGGAGTCCATCGGGTCGCCGTGGCTGAGATAGTCGGCTCGCAACTGAAGCAACGCTTCCGCACCGTCTTCCCGCCAGAACTTTTCCGTCCCTTTCACACGCTGGTTGAACTGCTTCACCGCCGACTCCACATAGCTCGACGTGATCGGCAAGCCCTGACGCCGATACTCCGGGTAACGCATCTTGTCTTTGTGGTTCTGCAAGTAGCCCAATGCTCGACTGATCACCACGCGCGGATGCGTCTCGCCCTCGTCCGCCCGCGGCACTCCCAACTCCGTTTGACGCTGCGCCAGTTCCGCGATGACTTGCTCCACCGAACCCTGCCACAGCCACGTCACCCAACGGACGTAGCAGGGCCAGCCTTCCTGGAACGAACGACCCGCCAGCGCCGCCGCGAACACGTAGCTGATCGCGTGAATGATGTCCAAGATCGGCTCGAACGACGAAAAGCGGGTCCGCCACAACGTCCAATTGTTCTCCGCTCCGTCCCCCAAAAACGCCTTTCGCTTCGCTTGATAGAAACCCAACATCCACGCCTGGTACGCCAGCATCGGGCCGAACAGCGACCACGAGCGACGCGTCGCGCTGAGGTGCTTCTCCTTCACCTCCGGCGGTTGCCAACGAACCCGCTCCGCTTCTTCGCGAAGCGTCTGCTCCTCCGCCTCCGGCGCCTTCGACGGCGCCGCCGCCTCTTCCCCCGACGACTCCTCGCTGGCCGAACGCTTCGTCTTCAATTCCCGCGTCAGTTTCAGAATCCGCGTCGGGTCCACGAACGCCGCCGGCACTTCCGGACACGGGTCCGTCGCCGCTGCCACGCTCGTCATCGTCATCAGCAACCCGATCTTGTCCTCACGCCAGTGCTTGCCCCGATGCCCGGCCTCCGGCGACAGCGGCGCTTCTTCCTCCGACTTCGCCGACGCCGACTTGCCTTGTCCCGTTCGCTCCAAAATCTGCAGCCGACCGCCGTCCACGCCGACGACGGCCAGGTCCGGCGCCACCACCTCGTCCGGCTTGTCTTTACGCTCCGTCAGCGGCAGCTTCCGATACGCTTCCACCTCTCCGTCTCGCTCCGCACAACGTTCCTCACCGATCCGCTCCGTCATCCGCTCCAGCGCCTTGGCATTCACGTCCAAGTCCATCAACACGGCCACCCGTTGCCGCGCCTGCTCGAACGACGGCTCGTTGGTCCCCGCGTACACCAGCTTGCACTGAAGCCCCGGACTGTAGCCCGTGCGATCGATCCCCAGACTCTTGTCTTGAGGGAAAAAAAGACCGCCGACAGGCTCGGCAGTAAGTCTTGGGTTCTTGCCATTCGGCCTCGCCCGCTCGTGTCTCCAGGATGCGAGGCTCCGCCTCGGCCTCCGTCACTTCTCGGCCGCACTGCGGACAATCGCGAAACGGTTTCGGACGAGCGTCCGCCGTCGCCGCCTGACGCTGCAACGCCTCGTCCAACATCTTTTCCGAAAGCACCTGACGCACGGCCAGAACCACGTCTTCGATCTCCGTGAGCCGCGTTCCCCAGACCGGGCCGGAACTGCCGTACAGGCGATCGACCAAGCTCTTGGCGACCCCTTCCAAATACGGACGAACCGGGTCGGCGGGAGCGGTGCGGATCTTCGAGCGTGCCATCCTTGGCCCCTTTCGCAAGATGAGGGAGATAGGCGAAGTCGACGCCGAAGCTACCACAGTCCCCCCTGCCGAGCAAACCCACGATCCGCGAATTTTTCGCGCCCCGGCTTTTTCGTCGACCAACGGGCCTGTCGCAAATGCTCATCCCACCAAGCCTCTACGTCGGAGGCGCTGCTGGAGCCTCAGCGAGACCTGCAAACCATGTCGTGCACCCCGGCAATTTGGAGAAGGAAATTGCTCTTCCCACGAACCGTCGGATGCGGTATTTTCCTCGCTCGTCCACGAGGATCTCGCGGCCGTCGGC
>JANXYE010000190.1 GCA_025350285.1 Chloroflexota bacterium | reverse complement strand
GGCCAATCGGCCGCGGCCACGCCCGAGGGCATCTGCTTCCCTCAAAACCTCGTGCTCGCCTACTACGGCGAGCCCACCGAGCTGTGCAGGAAAAAGTAGCGGTTCAGCCGTGGACCATCTGTTCGTAGCCCTCTTCGCCTTCGGCGACCCGCAGTTCGGCGTCGCGCCCTTCTTCCTCTTCACGCCGCTCGCGCTCTTCCACGGTCTCGGCGACGAGCCCGCCGTGGATATCGACTTCGACGACAGCGTCCAGCGGGCTCCCGACCACGGCGTACTTCGTGCCGCCGATGTACGTGAGCGGACTGTAGCGCCGCTCAAGGAGGAGCCAATTCTGGGCGTACGCCTCATCGAGCGCCTGGACCTTCACAACTTTGCCGACGAAGAGTGTGTGATCACCGATCGGCACTACGTCCTGCAGTCCACACTCTATCCAGGCGAGACAGCCGTCGATCAGCGGCGATTCGACCCACTGCGCCTTGAACGTTTCAAGGTGGGCGGCTTCGAGCTTGTTCGATTGCAATCCTGAAAGTGATCCGAGGAACGCCGTCTGCTTGAGGAGCCCTGGCCCAGGGATGTTGATGGCGAACTCTTCGCTGAAGCGGATCATGTCCGCCGTGTGCCGGTGCGGGTGGAGAACCACGCCAACCAGCGGAGGAGACATGGAAAGCGGCGCCGTCCAGGCCACGGGCGCCGCGTTGGCAATCCCGCGGAACGTCGTGGTCACAATCGCGACCGGGCCGGGATTAAGCAACCGGCGGGCATCGGTTTCGTCACAAAGTCGCCGCATGGGGCCTCCCCGACGCCAAGGCCAGCCGCGGCGCGCGTCGAGACGCCGGGCCGCTCAGGCGCTAAGCCTGGCTCTTGCCGTTCCTGGTGGAGCGCCGCCAACGCAGGAACTGCCAGTAGGCGAGGAGTTCGGGCATGTCTTCTGGATGCTTTTCGAGTTCGCCGATGAGCGCGGCGATATCGCTATCCTTCACGTACAGCATGTCCCCGTCGTCCCCGAGGAAATAATGCAGCGGGCGGTTCAGGATCTTCGCCACGTTCAGGAGCATATCGATCCCGACGGATCGTTGGCCCGCTTCGTACAGAGAGATGGCGCTCTGGGTGGTGTTGAGGGAAGTGGCCAACTGGCCCTGGCTCATGCTCGCATCACGGCGAGCCGACCGGATCCGCTGGCCGAGGCCCGCCGAAACGGGCGCCTTGCCGCTTTCAGGGATTGCTTTGGTCATCTGAGGGTAGTCACTCCAGTATGGGCTTCGTCACATCCGCCCCCCCGGTCCGCCTATCCGATTGTGGAATGAGGTTACGAAGGGCCTACCTTCCGGTCAATCCGCCTGGCCTTCCGTGTGCCCCACCTGTCAGAGATCCTCTGGCGCGGCCTTAGCTTAGTAGGCGAGCACTGGATCGACTACCAGCTCCAGGGGCTCCCCCGCTACGTAGTGCTTGAGGTTGCGGATGAAGATTTCGGTCGCTCGGTGGCCGTATCGTTCAACCGCGCCGGAAAGGTGAGGCGTCACGATGACGTTCTCCATATCCCACAGCGGGCTGTCTGCCGGGAGCGGCTCCGGGTCGAAAACGTCGAGCGCGGCGGAAGCTATCGTCCCGTTGTTCAGCGCGGCGATCATCGCCTCCTGGTCCACGACGCCGCCTCGCGCGATGTTCACGAGGCTGGCCGTTGGCTTCATCTTCGCGAACTCTGGCGCGCCCAGGAGTCCTGACGTTTCGTCCGTCAGGGGTACACAAAGAACGACATAATCAGATTCTCGGAGCAGGGTGTCGAGGCCGGTGAACGGGTAGAGCGCGTCGCAGTCGGGGTCGGAGTCGCCGGGCTCCACCCTTCGCCGCGTCGCTACGACCCGCATCCCGAACGCTCGCGCACGAATGGCCACCTCGCGCCCGATCGCGCCCATCCCGACGATGCCACAGGTCTTACCCCGCAGCTCGCCGGACCAGCGGAACGTCCACTTGTGTTCGAGTTGATCGCGCAGCGCGAGGTGCAGGCCCTTGGAGAGCATGACCATCGTGCCCATGCAGTATTCGGCGATCGGAACCGACGCCAGCCCGCTGACCTTCGTGACCGTGAAGCCCCGCCTGAGCAACCCATCGCGGGCCATGCGGTCAACGCCAGCGGTGATCACCTGGAACCATTTGAGGTTCGTCGCGTCATCGAACATTGTCATGGGCATTGTGTTGGTCCCAAACACGACCTCGGCCTTGCTGAGGGCGATCCGGGCCGCGGCGAGATCCGCCTCGGAGAGGTCTTGGCCACGCCCAAGGGTCATGCCGGGAAAGTCGAGGATCTCGATCCGCGGACTGACGGCGCGGACTTCCTCGACGAGTTCATCGGCAAGCTTGAAGGTGATAGCGACCTTGATCGGTTCGGGCATGGAGTCCTCCTGTGGCTAGCGGCCAGCGGCGAGACGCATCGCGAGGAATCGCGGAAGGCCCCGCTCGATGATGCGCCTCTGAGTAGTTGGGACATCGTAGGGCACGCGGCGGAATGTGACTTCCAGCGTCGCTGTGTCGAGCAGCGCGTAGCAGGCTCGGGGGTCGCCGTCGCGGGGCTGGCCAATGCCACCGGGGTTGATTGCGCAACGCAGTTCGGCGAGTTCGGCGACTTCGCCGTCAGCCGGTGTGAACGCCTCCAGACCGCCGTCGCCGTTTTCGAACAGCAGAGCCGGCAGGTGCGTGTGTCCGAACACGCTGAAGCGCGTCTGCTGGCGGGCGAAGTGCGCTTCGGCCGCCTCGTAAGTGGCCAGATACTCCCAGAGCGGGTCGCGCAGAGAGCCGTGGACGCGAGTGAAATCGCCATCGACGGCCGAGCGTGGCAGCGCGGCAAGGAATACACGCGTCTCCACCGTGGAGTTTCCGATCGTCCAACGGCAACCGTCGGCGGCCACATCGTTGAACGTGTCCAGGCCGGTGAGCCCCGCCACAGCCGCATCGTGGTTGCCGAGCACGCACCGGGCGTCAAGTTCGACGAGGCGCGCGACGACCTCGTCCGGGTCCGGGCCGTAGCCCACGAGGTCGCCCATGTGCCAAATGGCTTCGGCCCTATCGGCCTCGGCGCGGCGCAAGACCGCGTCGAGCGCCGCCAGGTTCGCGTGGACGTCGGAGAGAAGCGCGACGCGCATCATCGGAGGTTAGCGCGCCGTCGTTGCGGCCGGTACTCCCGCGACGACGGCGCGTAGACTACGATCGAGACCCGACCGACTGCCCCGGAGGTTCGCTGATGCCCATCACCTACACCCCACTCGATGTGACCGACGCCACGTTCGCGACAGCCGTCCTGGCAACTTCCAATACACGGCCGGTCGTTGTCGATTTCTGGGCGCCGTGGTGCGGACCCTGCCGCGTGCTCGGGCCCATGATCGAAAAGATCGCGGCGGAGCACGGCGATGACGTCGTCCTGGCGAAGCTCAACACGGACGAGAACCCGCGAACGGCCACCCAGTTCCGCATTCAGGGCATCCCAGCCGTAAAAGCTTTCCGTGGCGGACAGGTCGTCGCGGAGTTCACGGGCGCGGCGCCGGAGCCACAGGTCCGGGCGTTTTTCGCCAGGCTCGTCCCGTCGGCCGCCGAGAAGGCCGCGAAGGCGGCGGCCGAACTCGCGACTTCTGACCCGGCGACGGCCGAGGCGCGTTTCCGCGAGGTGCTGGCCGCGGCGCCGGGGAACGCGGACGCGATTGTTGGCCTTGCGGCGGTCCTCCTGAAGCGCGGAGAGACGGCGGCCGCCGAGGAGTTGCTCGAACGTGCCCCGGCGGACCGGCGGGCCAAGGTGATGAACCACCGCATCTTCCTGGAGGGATTCTCGAAGAGGCACGCGGGCGAAGAGCTCGAACGTGAGGCCGCGAATCGCCCCGGCGACGCGCGCGCGCGCTACCGCTTCGGCGTCCTGCTTGCCGCGCAGGAGAAGTACCAAGCGGCGCTCGACGAATTGCTGGAGTCTGTGCGCATCGACCGGACGCTCGCGGAGGGGGCGGCGCGCAAGGCGGCCCTGGCCGTGTTCGACATCCTTGGGCTGGATTCGCCAATCACGCGAGAGTAC
>JANXYE010000139.1 GCA_025350285.1 Chloroflexota bacterium | reverse complement strand
CGGGTGGATCTGGCGGCCGGGGCGTGAGGCTCACCCCCGAGCGAGGTTCGATCGCATGAGGTTGTTCGAGCATCGGCCGCCGCTCCCTCTCGGTCACGGCGCCGAGCGCGCGGCGGAACGCTAGGCGCGGGCGAGGACGTGCGTGAGCCGTTCGAGGCTGCGGAGACTCTCGGCCGGCAGAAAGTCATCGACGAAGGGCAGCGCGGCGGACATCCCGGCGGCCAGCGGTTCGTAGCCGTCGCGCGCCTTAAGCGGATTGAGCCAGATGATCCGGCGGGCGCGCTGGCGGAGGCGCTTCATCTGCGCCCGGAGCTCGGCCGAGTCGCCGCGCTCCCAGCCGTCGCTCGCGATGATGACGACCGTGCGCGGGCCTACCAGTTCCTTCGCCCAGCGGGTGTTGAACTCGCGCAGGCAGGCGCCGATGGTGGTGCCGCCGCTCCAGGCTTCGACCTCGGCGCTGAGGCCGGCGAGCACGTCCTGGAAGCGTTTGCGGCGGAGGGCCTGGGAAACGTCGCGGACGCGCGTGCTGAAGACGAAGGTGCGGACGCCGCCGGATTGCTGTTGGAGGGCGTAGCAGAATTGCAGCAAGTGGTTCGAATAGACATCCATCGAGCCGCTCACGTCGCAGAGGGCGACGACGCGCAGCTTGCGCAGGCGTGGTTGGCGAAACGCGAGGCGGACAACCTCCCCGCCATTGCGGCGCGCGCCGCGTACCGTGCGGCGAATATCCACCGCGCCGGAGCTGGCGGATTCGAAGCGGCGGCTGCGTGCCGTCGCGAGCGCGGGCGCGAGGCGCTGGATGAGCCGCCGCGCGCGGGGAACATCTGTGGCGGTGTAGTCGCGGAAGTCCTTGCGCGTGAGGATATCGGTGTCGCCGGCGGTGTGGTCGCCGCCTGGCAGACGGGCGTCGCCCTCGGGGCTCATCCCCTCCAGCGCCGCTCGGATGAGGGCGTAGAGCGGGGGGCGCTGGGGCTGGTTTTCGATCGTAGTCATGTTCGGCGTGCGGGCGGATTGGCGCTGGACAGGCGTCTTGCCCAGCCAGAAGCGCTCGTAGACGACATCGAACGCCTCGAACTCATCGACTGAGACGGTGAGGTTCGCCCGGAGGGCGGTGTGGAAGGCGTCCTGGTCGGTGGATTCGATGAGTTCGAGGCTGCGGGTGGCATCGACGGCGCGGGCCGGGGTGGCGGAGATGCCGGCGGCGCGCAGATCGCGGCAGAAGGCGACAAGTTCCGAGGGGACGGAGCGGGGCATGAGCCGATCGTACGCGGAGGCGGGGGTTCGTGCTCCGGAGGCGAGCGGAAATCCGGGTCGTTTCGCCGCAAGCCCTCGGCCCTCTCTGCCGACGGGTGTCCGTCAGATTCGTGGATTGGCTGTAGCGTGGCACGGGCGTGAACGGACCGCTCGTTCCCACTCGCGGCTAGGAGTGCCGCTCGGCCCTCTCTCCCGAGTCGCGACGTTCACGGCTACCGCAGCTTGCGCTGCTTGCTCCAATCGAACGGGCCGATTCCGTCCTCGGTGAGCTGCCAAATGGTGGCCTCGGCCTTTCCGCCGCTGATTTCGAGAAAGCCGAGCGTGCCCAGGCTCGTGTTCAGGTTATGCGGGTACGTCGGTGAGCCGGGGTTCACGCAGAGCGTCTTGCCGATGGTATCGATCGCTTCGACGTGGGTGTCGCCGTAGATCAGGACGTCGAGGTCCGTGGTTCCAAAGTAGCGCTGCAGCGAACGCTCGAGCGTGAGGTGCGGGGGATACTCGGGTATTGGCACGTCGTGCGTGAGCCCAACCTTGAGCCCGCCGAAGTCGAGTAGCCAGGATTCGCGGAGGAGCGGATGGTCGGGCTGGATTGGGCGGCCACCGGAACCATCTTCCCCGTTGCCGCGGGCGGCCCAGAGCGGTGCAATGTCGCCGAGCTGATCCAATACGACGAGTTCGTGGATGTCCCCGGCGTGAAGGATAAGGTCTACGCCCTGGAAGACATCGAACACCTGGGGCCAGAGTTCGTCTCGGGCCTCCGGGATGTGGGTATCGGAGATGAGGCCGATGCGCAGCGTATCGCGGCTGCTGAACTCGGTTTTCGTAAGGTTCACGAACTGCTCCCGGTGGCTTTGAAGCCCAGCTTACGCGTGGGCGCCGGTGGAGGCGCGCCGAGGGCACGGATAGCGTCGAAAACCTGCTTGAGGCTCTGGTCGTACTTCGCTTCGAGTTCGTCGAGGCGCTTGACGAGGTCCTGGTGGGAGGCGAGCATGCCGCGGGTGCGGACGAAGCTGCGCATGATTTCGATGTTGACGGAGACGGCGCGGGGGCTGTTGAGGACGCTGGAGAGCATGGCGACGCCCTGCTCGGTGAAGGCGTAGGGCGGGGTGCGGCGTCCGCCGCGGCCCTTTGAGATCGCAAATTGCGATCTCAAAGCCGCGTGTTCATCAGGGGAAAGTTGGAAGCAGAAGTCCGGTGGGAAGCGCTCCGGGTTTCGTTTCAGCTGCTCAATGAGCCGCCGGGTCTCAACGCCATAGAGCGCCGCGAGGTCCGAATCCAGCATCACCGGCTGTTCGCGGATGACGCGGATGAAGCCGGAGACCTCCCGCACGGAGACGAGGGAGGCGTTGACGAGCAGGACCGCCGCTTGAGGTTCGTCCATGCGCGGGAGTCTACGGACTCGGCCGGATAACCCCAAGCGTGGCGCCGCTTCGACGCCCCTTTAGATATGGTCCAGCAGTTCCACACAATGCAGGTCTCGGATGGCCGCGAAGGCGCGCTCGGAGAGCACTTCCACGAGCCGCGCCCCACGTTCGTTCGCCGGTTCGACAGCGCCGCCCGCGAACACGGGGTAGACGAGGCAGTACAACACGATCGCGCGGTAATCCTCCCAGCAGCGCTCCCACGGGTAGGCATTCACCCCGTTCGCGACGAGTTCGGCGTGGTATTCGCGCAGGAGCGATTCTTCTTCGCGCTTGCGGTCGGCGGAATCGAGGCTCTGGCTGAGCATGTAGCCGATGTCGTACGTCCCCGGCGCCTTGACGATGATCTGCCAATCGACGAGGGTGATCGGCGCGCCGCCGTCCGTGCTCCCGAAGAAGATGTTGTCCATGCGTGCGTCGCCGTGGCAGATGGTGACAGAACCGTGGTTCGTCAGGTTCGCAACCGCCTGGAATTGGGACCCGAACCCCTCGGCGAGGCTGCGTTCGGCGGACGAAAGACGGCGCCCGAAGCGCTCCAGGAAGCCTCCCACAGCGGCGCCGTACCCCATCGCGAGCACACCCATGCGGGGGTGGTCG
>JANXYE010000128.1 GCA_025350285.1 Chloroflexota bacterium | reverse complement strand
CCTGGTTCGGCACGGAGAAGGCCGTCAAAATCACCGCCGCCGCCGGTAGCGTCGGGTTCTTGGGGACCTGGGCCCTCATCCTCTGGGATTCGGGAAAGCTCGCCTACCTGCTCAACAAGTGGTTCGGTTGGTCCGGCGGTGACAGCCTTCGCTTCATGGAAAACGCCCGTGCGCTTCAGAGCCAGGTCCCCTGGCCGGAGTGGTCGAAGAGCATCCCGTACCTGCCGTTTAACCTGAAGCTGCTCGCCAGCGACGCCCCCGGCGGGCCGACCTCCTTCCAACACCTGGACTTCCCCGGCTGGATCGTCGAACAGGGCGTGCCAATCGCCGCCATGGTCGGCCTCCCCTGCATCATGATCTTCACGATGTGGAGGCTCGGTTGGGTCCAAACCCGCCGCGACGCCCTGCTTGCGCTGTTCAGCGGCTTCATCGGCGCGTACGGCGTCCTCACCGTTGTCGGTACCGCCTTCCGCGGGCAGGGTCAGGAACTCGTCTTCCCGTGGGAGCTCAAAGTCAGCGAAGGCATCCCGGGCCAGGAGTAGAGAAGACCGATGGCACAGATGGAACAGTCAGGTGGGCCGCGTGTGGCCCACCGTGTTGAACAGGCTCGCCAGCACGAAGCCCGCAAGATCGCTCGCCGCTCGTTCATGCGCGTCAGCGTCTTCGCTGGCCTCTCGCTTGGCCTCGGAGCGTGGACGGCCAGCTTCTTGGGCTTCTTCAACCTTCGCCACCCTACCGGCTTCGGTGGCGTGGTGACGGTCGCGAAGGCCCGTATCCCCAAAGTAGGTGACGACCCGGCTCGGATCTCGGAAGGCAAGTTCTGGCTTTCCAACCTGCAGGGCGCCCAGGGCGACGTTTTGGGGGTCGGTGGGGCAGGCGGTCTCATGGCCCTCTACTGGAAGTGCCCGCATCTCGGCTGCACCGTCCCCTGGAGCCCCACCTTCGCCGGTGGCCAGGTCAACTTTCCCGGGGTCACCGGCTGGTTCCGCTGTCCTTGCCACGGCTCCACCTACTCGCGCGCCGGGGTGCGCGTTTTCGGCCCTGCCCCGCGCCCCATGGATACCATGCTGTTGACCATCAACGGCGACGGTTCGCTCAATGTGAACACCGGCAAAATCACCAGCGGCGCAGCGGATAATCCGCTTCGCGCCGTCGTGTACAACGGCTAGCGGAGGAACGATTGAATACCCAGAAGCAGATCCTCCTCATCGTCGTGCTCTTCTTCGTGATGGTTGGCGGGTGCGCCGCCTACACGGTGATCGAACTCCCCGTGCGCGCTGTCGATCAGACGGTCTGGCACAAAGACCAGTCGATTGAGCGCGGCGCCCTCCTCTTCGCGAACAACTGCCGCACCTGCCATGGAATCCAGGGCCAGGGCGGCGTCGGTCTCCCGCTGAACACCGCCGCCTTCCAAAACCAGGACCCGCTCGTCCTCAAGAACAACCTCGCCCTGCTCAAGCGCACGCTCTATTGTGGCCGCGCCGGCACCCGCATGCCGGCCTGGTTGAATACCAACGGCGGCTCCCTCAACGAGCGCCAGGTCGAACACCTTCTCGACTTCATTACCGACCCCGCAACCAAAATAGACGCCGAGGGAAACCCGACGAGCAGCGGCTGGGAACTCGCCTTGGAGTTCGCTCACAACCTCAACCGCGAGTCCGTGGTCGTCGTCGGCGGTGATACGCTCGACACGATCGCCAAGGATCACCAGCTCGGCGTTCAGGAATTGGTCGCGCTCAACGTCAACATCGACGCCGACCAGGTCCTTTCCAAGGGAGCAAAAATCAACCTCCCAGAAGCCGTCGGGCGGCCTGGCGGGCGCGAGTTCCAGGTGCGCAAGGACAAGGAAACGCTCCGCAAGATCGCCGACTCGCAGCACGTCGGCGCGGCCCTCCTGGCCGACCTCAATCAGATTCCCTACACGATCGACGAGACCGCCGCGCGGCTCACGCTGAAGGTCGGCACGCTCAGCCGCACGGCCGGCCTGATCCCCTTTCTCACGCTCCGCTTGCCGGCAGACGCCATTTACGTCATCAAGCCGGGCGATACCCCCAAGTCAATCGCCGACCGCCACGGACTGAGTGAATCAGCCCTCAGCACGGCTCTCGCCACGGTCGAGACCAAGACTGTGGATGGCGCCAGCCAACTCGTCGCGGACCGCAAGCTCAAGCTGCCCGCTGGCGCCGTCGCCGTGGTTCAGGTCGGTCAGACGGGCGCCACCATCGCTACCGCCCATGGGATCACGATCGCGGACCTCAAGACGGAGGCCGATGTGGCCCTGACCGTCGAGACGGCCGCCGCCCTCGGACCGGGGCAGCGTTTGAAGCTCCCTGCGGGAACGAAGTACTTCATCCAGACCGGTGATACGCTGGCCGCCGTCGCCGCGGCTCACGGCATGACGGAGGCGGACCTCGCCAGCCTGAACGAGCTGAAGCCCGGCCAAACCATCAGCCCGCTCGTTGTCGTCGCCTTCCCGAAGGTCGATAAGTACCTCATTGCCGGGCAGACGCTCGAGGATGTCGCGAAGGGCTACTCGAACGTGACCGCCGACACCCTGGCGCAGGCGAACCCGCCGGCCCAGGCGAATTCCGTCTTCGCTGTCGGCACCACGCTTACCCTCCCCGCCGACGCCTGGGGCTCCGCCCCGCCCGACGCTATCAACAACGGCAGCGCCTGCATCGAACACGCAGTGCCAGACTCGGTCTACAAGACCATCAACGGCAGCGCCCCGGCGGCGCCCGCCACGAAGCCTACGGTCACGTCGAAGACGGTTGAACTCGATTCCAACGCCAACGACTGGACCGTTAAGGCGGACGGCGTCGCTCAACCAGCGAACAAAGGCGTCGCGCTCATCGCCAAGGGCACGAGCGTCAACTTCAAGAATATTGTTGGCGTCCACACCATCACCATCAACGCCAAAAAGGACACCGACTTCAAAGGCGCCGACAAGAAGGACATTCCGTTCAACGACGCCGGGACGTTCACCATCACCTGCGACATCCACCCGGCGATGAAGGCAACAATTTTCGTCGAGTAACCACCCGGCTTGCGCTCGCCCCGAGGGCGGGGGCCAGCCGATCCGCTGCTCGTCTTCCGCGGCGGCGGTCAATTGACGCCTCGCGCTTAGCTGGTACGATCCGCATCTTCAAACGTGCGGGCGCCGCCACGGCGGGCCCTGCTGGACCAAACATCGGAGGGGGACCAACCATGGCGGCACAAACTGGCAAGCGTTACACCTGCCCCAAATGCAATTCAGAATTCATCGTCACCAAGGGCGGCGACGGCGATGTCACGTGCGATGGCACGCCGCTCGAACTGAAGAAATAGAAGGAGACCAGACATGGCGGTTCAACTCGGCAAGCGCTACAGAGACGAAACGACCGGCATCGAACTGCTGGTGATCAAGCCCGGCACCTGCGACCTCCAGGTGGGCGGCCGGCCCATGGAGCTCATGCAGCCCAAGGTCCTCCCCTCCGCGGACTAATCCCCCCCGCGACCGAGCCCAAGCACTCAAACCGAACGGGGCCGCACGGCCCCGTTCGACGTTTCGGAGAAGCTCGCGCATGGCCCTCGGCCCTCGGACCGCGGTACTGAGTGGCCGTCAGATTTTTGCGGAGGCTCAAGCATGGCGCGGAGACAACGAACCGCTCCAGAACTCCGAACTCCGAACTCCGAACTCAGAAACTCAGAACTCAGAACTCAGAACTCGTATAATCCATTCGTGCCGTTTGAAGATATCGTCGAAGCGAAGATCCAGGACGCTATGGCGGCGGGGGCCTTCGACGGGC